>NZ_JBIEIS010000016.1:0-241191 GCF_043496855.1 Nonomuraea sp. JJY05 | reverse complement strand
CCACAGCTTGGGGGTGGCGGTGCTGATGACCGGCCGCCCGTCACCGGAGACGCAGGGGCCGCCCGGGTCCGACCAGGTGTCGGCGGCCACGGGGTCGGTCGGGATCGAGTTGTACTCGATGACCAGGCTCGGGTTGTTCTTGAACTTCTTCCAGGCGTACACGTCGGTCTCGCTGGTGGCCCGCAGGCCGATCGTGACGTTGGGCCACTTCTTGGCGGCGGCGTCCACGACCTGCGAGGTGACGTCGAACTCGACGCCGCCGGGCAGGCAGGACGAGCCCCAGCCCTTGGCCACGTTCACCGTGGACAGCAGCCTGACCCACGAGGGCTGCTTGTTCCAGGTCGTGGACTTGCTGATGGTGTTGGTGGCCCAGGCCTCGACCTTGCGGGCGCTGCAGGAGTACGACCACGTCTCGTACGTGCGCAGCGTGGCCTTGATGATCTGCTTGCCGTGGATGGTCGAGCCGGTGTTCATCTGGAAGAACGAGCGGTTCTTCTGCGACTCGACGTGGCCCACCCGGGCGACGTCGCTGGAGTTCAGGTAGTTGGAGTTGGGCCAGTTGCTCCAGACCGCCGTCCAGGCGTTGCGGGCGGCCGAGAAGTACGGGTCGAGATAGACGGGGAACTTGGTCTTCGGGTCCGTCATCATCTTTCTGTCGGGCTTGAGCCGCAGTTGCCTACCCGCCAGCTCCACGCCCATCGTCGCCTCGCGCGCCTCCGGGGAGCGGCCCTCCTTGAGCGCCTGCGGGCTCGTGATGCCCTTGGAGTCCCACATCTTCGGGGTGGGCGCGGTGAAGATCGTGCCCTCGTTCTTGTCGACGGCCTCGATGTTGCCCGCCTGGTCGGACTCGACCGACAGGCCGGAGGCCGACAGCGGGAACGTCAGCTCCGTCATGCTCTCCGCGGCGGCCCGCGACTTGACCACCAGGATGTGGGAGAAGCCGTCCACGTCCGCGGTGACCTGCAGGTCCACGCCCGGCATGACCTCGGCGTAGGTGGCGGTGTCGCCGTTCAGCGTGGGCTTGGGCAGCGTGCCCTGCCAGCCCAGCTCCACGGACTTGGCACCGCGCGACAGCTTGGCCAGCGGGGCGTTGCCGCCGCCGGAGAACCTCAGCCCGATCGCCGTCGCGGCCGGGCTGACCGAGCCGTCGGGGTTGAGGCGGAGCGTGGTGTCGACGGGGACCCAGCCGCCCGCCTGCCGGACGCGCACCGGGCGGACGTTCAGCTCCATAGAGAGCGTGCCGTCCGGTTTGGCGAAGACCTGGCGGGTCTCCGTACGCATCGATTCGATCTCCACCGGCCGGCCGGCACTCCGAGCGGCCGCGACCGCGGACTCCTCGGCCTTCGGCGGCACCTGGACGGCCTTCGGCGGCTCCGGCGCCTCGTCGGCCCGGGCGGCGACCGCCGGAGAGATCGTTAAAATCAGCGCCGCCGTAAGCAGCCCACGCACTACCCGCATACGTCCTCGCTCGTGTTGAGCAGGGGTTACGCGCGGGACGAGAGCTGCCCGGCGTCTCCACGATCTTCGGTTGACGATCGGATTTTCGCCCGCCCCCGAACCGCGAGTCCAGGGTTCTGTTCATTCTGCGCAAAGATTTTTACAGGGACCGAATCTGCGTGGCGATATCCACCAGTCGACCACGATGACCTCCGCTGCGGCACCCAACGCGAACCGGGCGGCTCGCCGGCCCGGCGCGGGTTCGGGGCCGTGGAGCGGTTCCGCTTCTTCGGTTTGGTGAAGTGCGACAACCTGATCGAGGTGACCTTACGCGTCGCCGAGGAAGGTATCGAGGGCGAGGTGCAAGTCGCCCGCGCGGACGTCCTCGTCAGCCGAGCTCCTACGCTGACGTGAACGGTTGCGCAGCCGGCCCGGTCACCTGAGCGACGGCCGGTCCCTCAGGACGCGGCCACACCCGTCGCGTCAGGTCCCCGGTTTGAGCTCCTGCAGGATGGCCTGCCCGGCCGCGCGGTGTTCGGCGGCCGTGGGCGGGTCGCTCTCGTCGAGGACCGCGGCGATCCCCTCGTGGGCCAGGGCCTCCGCGTACCGGTAGCCCAGTTTCGGGGCCAGCTCCAGCGCCTGCCGGTGCAGGCGCAGGGCCTCCTCGGGCAGGCCCGCGAGCCGGCAGGTCTCGGCGTAGCCGTTGAGGAAATGGATCTTCCAGTGCTCCTCGAACAGCTCGTCCAGCAGCGCGAACGCCTGCCGATGGCTCGCGAGCGCCTCCTCGTAGCGGCCCATCTGCCGCAGCGCGACGCCCATGCAGTTGAGGCACCACGCCTCGTTGTGCTTGTGGCCGTCCTCGCGGGCCAGCGTCAGCGCCTGCTCCAGGTGCTCCAGCGCCTCGCCGGGCGCCTCGGGGGCGATGGCCACGCCGAGGGTGATCCTGGCCGTCAGCGTGGGCGGCCAGGCGGGGTCGGCGTGCGGCATGTCCAGCGCCGCGCGGGCCAGCCGCGCCGCCTCTTCGCGGTGTCCCAGCTGCAGCATCGCCCAGGCCTCGTACGCGGTCGCATGGGCCGTGCCCATCGGGCAGCCGGCGTCCGCGTACAGTTTGCCCGCCAGCCGGAACAGGTCGAGCGGCTCCTCGACGTAGCCCTCGTCCCATCTCAGGTATCCGCGGCGCATGGTGAGTTCGGCCTCCGACCTGGTGTCCCCGGTCTGCGACACCAGGGGCGCCGCCGCCTCGTACGCGGCGTCCGCCTCGGCCATCCGGCCCGCGTTGTAGCGGGCGAAGCCCAGGTCGCTGTGCGCCTCGGCCAGCTGCACCGGGTCGCCCAGGCGCTGCGCGGCGACCAGCGAGCGCTCGAACAGGACGTTGAGGTGCGTCGTGCCGCAGCGCCGCGCGAAGAACGCCCGCATGAACCGCGGCAGCTCGCACACGTGCGCGTCGGCTCCGGTCGCGACGGCCGTCTCGAAGACGGCCATCAGGTTGGTGTACTCCGTGGCGAACCAGTAGAGGGCCGCGTGCTTGTCGGTGAACCGCGGCAGCTCGGCCGGCGGCCGGCCCGCGGAGACCACCCGGCTGGGGGACAGGTACGACATCGCGGCGTCACCGGCGGCCGCCGCGTGGACGTAGTAGTCGAGCACCCGGCCCAGCGCCTGATCGAGCTCCGCCGGTGAGTCCTGCTCGGTGGCGGCCCGGCGCGCGTGCTGGCGCACCAGGTCGTGCAGCCGGTAGCGGCCGGCCGCCGGCTGCTGGACCAGGTGCGCGTCGAGCAGGTCCTCCAGCATCGCCCGGGCGCTGCGCAGCGGTATGTCCGCCAGCGCCGCCGCCACGTACTCGTCGAAGGTCGAGCCGGGCATCAGGCCCAGCAACCGGAAGAAGCGGCGCTGCGTCCGGTCCAGCTGCCGTACGGACATGGCGAACGCCGTGTCGAACTCGGTAGCGCCCTCAGCCATCCGCTCGACGAGGATGCCCACGGTCCAGCCCGGCCGGTGCCGCAACCGGGCCGCGGCCAGCCGCAGGGCCAGCGGAAGATGGCCGCACAGCCGTACCACCTCGGCGGCGGACTCGGGGTCGCGGGCCAGCCGGCTGTCGGGCCCGCCGGGATCGCCGCTGGCGCGGGCCAGCAGGTCGGCGCTCTCCTGCGGGGTCAGCACGTCCAGCGACACCGGGGGCACCTCGTCCAGGCCCAGCAGCCGGTTGCGGCTGGTGATCAGGGCCACGGAGGGGCCGGCGCCGGGCAGCAGCGGGCGGACCTGGTCGGCGTCGGCGACGTTGTCGAGGACCACGACGGCCCGCCGGTGGGCGAGCTCGGAGCGCCAGCAGGCGGCCAGCGGCTCGATGCCGCCCTCCTGCGGGATCTTCTCCGAGGGGACGTCGAGGGCGGCGAGCAGGGCCCGCAGCGCGGGGTCGGGACCGAGCGGCTCCCGCCCGGCGGTGAACCCGTGCAGGTCCAGATAGAGCTGGGCGTCGGGGTAGTCGGCGGCGAGCCGGTGCGCGGCGTGCACCGCCAGGCAGGTCTTGCCGACGCCTGCCATGCCGTCGATGGCGACCACCCGGCTGCTGTCCACCCCGGCGAGCACGGCGGCGAGCTGGGCTTCGCGTCCGGTGAAGTCGGGCACGTCGCGCGGCAGGTCGTTGCGGGGCGGGCGGGGAGCTCCCGAGGGTGGCGACGGAGGCTGGACCTGGCGGCTGGTCTTCGGGGGCGCCGGCAGGGGGTTGGAGGCCCGTTCCCACAGGGGGCGCAGCGGGCGGGGGTCACGCTTGAGGAGGCGGCAGAGCGCGACCACCGCGGGCCAGGGCGGCAACGTCTGGCCGCTGAGATAGCGCGACAGCGACGAGGAGCTGAGGCCGGCGTCCCGGGCCAGGGCCCGCACGCCGCGCTCCGACAGCTCCTGGAGCATGCGCAGGCGGGCGGCCAGCTCGTCCTTCGGGTCGGTCTTCGCTGCCTTCTGATGCACAGCCACCGTTCCCCTGTCTTTTGTCCCACACCGGCGGAAACTTCTCGAGGACGGTCACCGCTGGTCAGAGACGTTTCAACTGTCCCAGAGTGTCCCATCGACGTCGTCATCGTAGCCCTCCACGAGCTGTCATGGAGTCACGCCCCCGAGGGACCGGGGCGCAGACCTGAAAGAGGAGAAACCCGATGCAGCCTCGTATGCAGAACCCCGCCGTCATCCTGTCCGGCGCGATGCAGCCCATTCAGGAGATCTTCAAGGCCGTGCACTCCGGTGGGGTGGAGGGGCAGACGCTGGAGCTGGTGCACCTGCGGGTCAGCCAGATCAACGGCTGCAGCGCCTGCGTGGACGGCGGCGTCAAGACCTCCCGCAAGGCCGGGGTGAGCGAGGACAAGCTGGCCACGGTCGCCGCCTGGCGGGAGACCCCGTACTTCACCGATGAGGAGCGGGCGGCGCTCGCGCTGGCCGAGGCCGCCACCCGGCTGGCCGACCGCCCCGACGCGGTCAACGATGAGGTCTGGGACACCGCCGCGACCTACTTCGACGAGAAGCAGCTGGCCGCGATCGTCCTGATGATCGGCGTCACCAACATGTTCAACCGGCTCAACGCCACCACCCGCCAGATCGCCGGCGCATGGGGGTAGGGGCGCACCGGCCTTCGGGCGACGACATACACTGATCCGCCGCCCGGAGGCCGCCGCCTCTCAAGACAGATGACTCGCAGACAAGGAGATTGCCACCATGAGCGAAACGAAGAAGAGCACCGCGGCCGACAACAAGTTCGACGGGTTCACCGACGACGAACGAGCCGCGATGAAGGAGCACGCGCAGGAGCTGAAGAAGGCCGCGCGCCGCAGTTCGAGCGCGAGCAAGGCTGCCGACGCGGAGCGGGACGTGGTCGAGAAGATCGCCGAGATGGCGGAGGCGGACCGGGTCATCGCCGAGCGCATCCACGCCATCATCAAGGCCGAGGCCCCGTCCCTGGCGCCGAAGCTCTGGTACGGCCAGCCCGCCTACGCCAAGGACGGCAAGATCGTCTGCTTCTTCCAGCCCGCGCAGAAGTTCAAGACGAGGTACGCGACCCTCGGCTTCAACGACCCGGCGAACCTCGACGACGGCACCATGTGGCCGACCGCCTTCGCGCTGACGGAGCTGACCGCCGACAACGAGGCGAGGATCAGCGCGCTCGTGAAGCGGGCGGCGAGCTGAGGACTCCCCTTGCCGCGCCGGTGCGGGCGTGCTGCTCACGCCCAGACCGGCGTGCGCGTCACGGGTGGAGGAACGCGGGCATCGAGAAGAAGACGATCATGGCGATCGCCACGCAGATCAGGAACCCGACGACCTCCCAGGCCCAGTCGAAGTGCCGGTCCTTGCGCCGGCGGATCTTCTCGGGGCGGGCCGTGTACGCCGGGCGCTTCTTGGGCACCGGACGGGGGCGGACCGCGCGTGGGGCCAGGAGGGAGGGCTCCGGGGCCAGGGGGGCGAAGGCCCCTTGGGGGTCCTCGTCGGGTGGAGCCGGGGTCCTCCTGTTCGACGAGGAGGGCTTGGGGAGGGTGGGGGACTTCGGGGGCGCCTTGTCGTACAGGGGCAGGTGGTAGACCGGTTCGGTGGGCCTCAGGGGCTCGGCCGGCTTCGGGGTGCGCCTGGCCGGCTCGGAGGGCTTGGCGGCCTTGGTGCGCCTGGAGGACTTGGGGCGGGGGCGGAAGAGGGGCGCCGCGTCGCGGGCCGGCTCGTCCGTCCGCGGCGGTTGCTGGAGCGGGCGGGCGGGGCCCTTGTGCACCAGCACGTCGGGGTGCGGGTCCCTGGGGGCCAGGATGTCGCCGTCGTCGTCCGAGAACGGCTTCGGAAGATCTCTGGGCAGGATCACGTCGCCGGTCGCGAAGGGCTCAGGGGTGCCCCTGGGTAAGATCACGTCGCCGGTCGCGAAGGGTTCCAGACCGCCGAAAGGCTCGTCGGGCGGGTCCTGGAAGAACGGATGGATGTGGGGCGGCACTGGGGTCCTCCCTGCGAAGGGTGGAGCTGTATGTGGTGTGCCGGGCTGGTCGGGCCGTGCGCCGTCCACCGCCGCCAGAGGATCTCTGAGAGACGGGGTGGGGCCCAGCGGATCGTGCAGACGCTGGGCGGAGGCCAACGGGTCCCTGAGGGGGGAGCGGGCGGTCGAGGCCGTGCCGTCTCCGAAGAAGGAGCCCGGAGTCGAGCTCCGGCCGTCTCCGAAGAACGAGCGTGGCGCTGAGGTCGGGGTTTCTCCGAAGGGTACGTGTGAGGTCGGGACTTGTCCGCGGCGCCGTGCGGACTCCGGGGAGTTGTTCAGCTTGGGCATCGGGGCCGTGGTGGCGGCGTGCTCGGGCACCTGCGACGGGGACGGCGGCGTCAGCAGCTCGGCCGGGAAGATGACCGTGCTGGTCGCCGGGTCGGCGTCCGCCAGGGGCTGGGGCCACATCGGCGGGCTGGGCCAGCGCGGCTTGACGAAGAGCGGGCCGGGGCTGGCGGAACGGGAGCCCGCGAAGTGGATGCGGAGGGCTCCGGGCGGCTGCGCCCACGGGAGGCGGCCGATGATGTCGGCGAGCGGGGCCACGCCCAGGGCGCCGTACACGTCCGCCACCGGCTTGGGCACGCGGACCCCCGTGGAGGACAGTGCCGTCACCAACGCGTGCCGGAAGTGGTGGGCCGCTCCCACCGCCAGCTCCTCGGCGGTGTCCGGAGCGACGTCGAGTACCCACGCCAGCTCCGCCTTGCTCATCCCGCAGACCGCGCACAGCACCAGCACTTCGCGCTGGTGCGGTCGCAGCTCGCGGAAGGTGCGCTCGACGAGGGCGGTCGCCGGGTCGATCAGCGGATCGACCATGGGGGGCGCGTAGACGATGTCCCGCCGGTGGATCTCGCGGCGGGCGAACGCGTAGAGAGCGGCGCGGGGCGCCTCGGCGGCGGAGGGAACGCCGGCGACGCTGGAGAACAGGGTCACCAGTACGTCGGACGCGGAGCCTAGGTCGCCGAGCTGGTCAGCGCAGTACGCGAACAGCCCAGCGGCATGGCGGTCGTAGAGCTCTGCGATCAACTCGGCGCGTCGGCGCTGATCGGTGAGCGGCTGAGACACGGGCCGGATCCTCTTGCTGTGAGCGGACGCTGAGGGTGGGGGAGCGGGCTGACGTTAGCGAGTTTCGTTCGGGGTACTCGTCAGAACTTTGTGGAGGTATAGGTCAGAAGTTCGTGGAGGTAATCATGCCAACACACCATGGTCCGGCGCACTACCACTTCAAGATTTGGGGTAAATATCCAGCTCAACTGAAGCGTTTCAGCTGGATCCGGAGACGACACGGTGGTCCGGATCGCCGTAGTCTGTGCTGCGATAGATCATGCGGCGGTCGTGGCACGGGGGCTGCGACCCCTGCCACAGAAGCCTGAAGCGAGAGTTCGCGCGTGATCACATTCGACGCTGTCACCAAACGCTACCCAGACGGAACGGTCGCCGTGGACCGTCTCGACCTCGAGGCGCCCACGGGAGAGATCACCGTGCTCGTCGGCCCCTCGGGCTGCGGGAAAACCACCTCACTCCGGATGATCAACCGGATGATCGACGCCTCCGAGGGCCGGATTCTCCTCGACGGCACGCCGGTTCAGGGCATCGACCCGCCGACGCTGCGGCGCGGCATCGGGTACGTCATCCAGCAGGCCGGCCTGTTCCCGCACCGCAAGATCGTCGACAACATCGCCACCGTCCCGTACCTGCTCGGCTGGGACAAGAAGAAGGCCCGGGCCAGGGCCATGGAGCTGCTCGAACGGGTCGGCCTCGACCCGGCGCTGGCCGGTCGCTACCCCTTCCAGCTCTCGGGCGGGCAGCAGCAGCGCGTGGGCGTGGCCAGGGCGCTGGCCGCCGACCCGCCCGTGCTGCTCATGGACGAGCCGTTCAGCGCGGTCGACCCCATCGTGCGCACGAGCCTGCAGGACGAGCTGCTCAGGCTCCAGTCCGAGCTGAACAAGACCATCGTGTTCGTCACGCACGACATCGACGAGGCCATCAAGCTGGGCGACCGCGTGGCGGTGCTGCGGGTGGGCGGCAAGCTGGCGCAGCTGGCCGCTCCCAAGACGCTGCTGTCCGAGCCGGCCGACGACTTCGTGAAGGAGTTCCTCGGGCACGACCGGGGGATCCGGCGGCTGCAGTTCATCTCGACGGGCGGGCTGCGGCTGCGTACCGACCTGACCGGCGCCGCGGACGACCCCTGGCGGCTGGTCGTGGACGGGGACGGCAGGCCGACCGGGTGGGTCTCCCGGGAGCGGCCCGACGAGCTGGAGCCGTACGGGACGTTCGTGTACGGGCGCGACTCCATGCGCACGGCCCTCGACGCGGCGCTGCTGTCGCCGTCCGGCTGCGCGGTGGCCGTGGACGAGGAGGGCAAGGTCGTCGGCGTGGCCACCAGGGAGACGCTGGACAAGGCGCTCGCGGAGGCGGCAGATGGCTGACGGCCCTCCTTCCATATGGGAATGGATCGGGCGTAACTGGGACACCGGCCGGGTCGACAGCATCAAGAACCTGCTCCTCGACCACCTGACCATGTCCCTCGTGCCGATCCTGTTCGCGCTGGTCGTCGCGCTGCCGCTGGGGCTGGCCTGCGTACGCTGGCGCTGGCTCTACCAGCCGACCGCCGGCTTCATGAACGTCGTCTACGCGCTCCCCTCGCTGCCGGTCTTCATGCTGCTGATCTCGGTGACCGGGCTGTCGCAGACCACGGTGATCATCCCGCTGACCTTCTACGGCATGGCCGTGCTGATCCCGGCCGTCGTGGACGGGCTCGGCTCGGTGCCCGACCACGTGCGGCAGTCGGCGATCGCGATGGGGTTCACACCGCTGCGCAGGCTGCTCGCGGTCGAGCTGCCGATCGCCGTCCCCGTGGTGCTGGCGGGGCTGCGGGTGGTCGCGGTCTCCAGCATCAGCCTGGTCAGCGTGGGTGCGCTGATCGGGCAGGGCGGGCTCGGCGGGCTGTTCACGCGGGCGTACCAGAACCCGTTCATGCCGCCGGTGATCGTCGGGATCGTGCTGATCGTGGCGCTGGCGCTGGTCGCCGACGGGCTGCTGGTGCTGGCGCAGCGGCTGCTCACTCCATGGGTACGGGCCCGAAGGGGGCAGGCATCGTGAGCTGGCTCACCGCGTTCTTCGGCTGGCTGGCCGAGTTCTTCGGCAACGGCGCCAACTGGTCCGGCCCCGACGGCATCCCCATGCGCCTGCTGGAGCACCTGGAGTTCTCGGCCCTGGCCCTGGTCCTGGCCGTGGTGATCGCGGTGCCGCTGGGGCTGCTGATCGGCCACACGGGCCGGGGCGAAGTGCTGGTCGCCGTCACCGCGAACCTGGCCAGGGCGCTGCCCACGCTGGGCCTGCTGGTGATGTTCGTGCTGCTGCTGGGCACGGCCTCGAGCTTGCCGGTGATCGTCCCGCTGGTGCTGCTGTCGGTGCCGCCGATCCTGGTGAACACCTTCGAGGGCATCAAGGGGGTCGATCCCGAGCTGCGCGACGCCGCGTACGGGATGGGGCTGCGCGGCGGGCAGGTGCTCGGGCGGGTGCTCGTCCCGGTCGCGCTGCCGCTGATCCTGCTGGGGTGCCGGCTGTCGGCGATCCAGGTCGTGGCCACCACCACGGTCGCCGCGTACACCGGGCTCGGCGGTCTGGGGCGGTTCGTGATCGACGGTTTCGCGACCAAGGATTACGCGAGCGTCGTCGGCGGTTCAGTACTGATTGTGCTGTTTGCCCTGGTGGTCCAGATATTGTTCACGCTCGCCCAGAGAGTGACCGTCTCCCCAGGCGTGAGCCAGCGGCTGAAGGTCCGATAGTCTCCTGTATTACCTCCCGCTTAGAAGGGAAAAGCAAGATGGGACGCAAGTACGGCATCGCCGGGGTGTTCGTTTCGGCGATGCTCGCGCTGGCCGCCTGTGGCGGTGGCGGCGGTGGCAACACTGGAGGCAACCCGCTCGACACATCGAGCGCGGCCCCCAGCGGTTCGGCTTCGAGCGGGGGCGGGGGCAAGGCCGTCATCGGATCCTTCGACTTCGACGAGAGCGTGCTGCTCGGGTCGATCTACGCCCAGGCGCTGCAGGCCAAGGGCGTGCAGGTCGAGGAGAAGCCGCGCATCGGCAGCCGCGAGGTCGTGTTCGACCAGGTCAAGAGCGGTGGTCTGACCATCGTGCCCGAGTACAACGGCAACCTGCTGGCCTTCGTCGACCTCAAGAACACGGCCGCGACCACCGACGAGGTCAACGCCGCGCTGAAGGAGAAGCTCCCCGCCGAGCTCGAGGTGCTCGACTCCTCCCCGGCCGAGGACAAGGACAGCCTGTCCATCAGCAAGGACACCCAGACCAAGCAGTCGCTGAACACCATGGAGGACCTGGCCAAGGTCTCCAAGACCTTCGTCGTCGGCGGCCCGCCCGAGTTCAAGAAGCGGTGGGAGGCGCGGTTCAAGGAGGTCTACGGCATCGAGTTCAAGCAGTGGAAGCCCACGGGCCCGACCACCGCTGACGCGATCAAGGACGGCACGATCCAGGTCGGCAACGTGTTCACCACCGACCCCAAGATGACGGCCAACAACCTGGTGCCGCTGCAGGACCCCAAGAACATCTTCCCCGCCCAGAACGTGACGCCGCTGCTCAACAAGGCGGCCGCGACCGACACGATCAAGACCACGCTGAACGCCGTTTCGGCGAAGCTCACCACGCAGTCCCTCCTGGACATGATGCAGAAGATCTCCGTCAACAAGGACGAGCCCGGCACCGTGGCCAAGGAATGGCTGACCTCCAACGGCCTCGGCTGACGCCGCTTTCCGGTGCGGGTCCCCGCCGTCCGGGGGCCCGCACCGCTAGGTTCGTGCCGTGAGCGAGTTCACGGAGGCGATGGCGCAACTGGCGGCCGGGGTGGCCGTGGTGACCGTACGCGACGGGCGCGACGACCTGGGCGCCACGGTGTCGGCGGTGATGTCGGTCTCGCTGGAGCCCCCGCTCCTCCTGGTGAGCCTGGCCAGTGGCGGCTACCTCAACGAGGTCCTGCTCCGGCAGGACCGCTGGGCGGCCTCGCTCCTGTCGTCCGGCCAGGCGGCCGTCGCCAGCCGCTTCGCCACCGCCGGCCGGCCCAGCGCCCGGCTGCTGCTGGCGGGCACGCCGCATCACCGGGGAACGCACTCGGACGCGCTGGTGGTGGAGGGCGGGGTGGCCGCCCTGGAGGCCGAGACCACCAAAGTGGTCCCGGCCGGGGATCACACCCTCTTCATCGCCACCGTCCTCGCGGTGCCCTACGTCGAGGCCTCTCTCCAGCCCCTGGTACGGCTCCGCTCCCGCTACCGCCCGGTCGGATCCTGAGCGCTCAGCGGATCACGTACCAGGTGGGCAGGAGCAGCGGCCCCGCGGCGGGCAGGCCGAGCTCGGCCGACAGGCGCGCGAGGGGTCCCCACGCGTCCAGGCGGATGCGGGCCAGGGCAGCGGACTTGTCCTCGCTCGAGTCCGGCCCGCGCAGCCGCTCCAGCGGGTTGAGCCGGGGGTAGGCGCGTACGGGGGCGTCGTCGGGGAGACCGGCCCGCTTCCTGGCCAGGACCAGCGCGTCCTCCAGGCCGCCGAGCTCGTCCACGAGACCGCTGGCGTGCGCGTCGGCGCCGGTCCACACGCGGCCGCGGGCCAGCTCGTGCGCGCGCTCCCGGGTCAGGTCGCGGCTCGCGGCGACCTTGCCCACGAAGTCATCGTAAATGCGGTCGAGCCAGGCGTTGACGCGTTCCCATTGCTCGGGGGAGAAGCTGCGGGATGTGGAGAACATTCCGGCGTTAACCCCGGACGCCACCATTTCCGAATTTATGCCGATTTTTTCTAGCATTTCCGCGACGACCGGCTTGCCGCCGTACACCCCGATCGAGCCCGTCAGCGTGCCGGGCTGGGCCACGATCACGTCGGCGGCCATCGCCACGAAGTAGCCGCCCGACGCCGCCAGGTCGCCCATCGAGACGATCACCGGCTTGACCTTGCGCGTGAGGGTCACCTCGCGCCAGACCGTGTCGGAGGCCACGTACGAACCGCCGGGGCTGTCCACCCGGAACACGACGGCCTTGACGTGCTCGTCGCGCCGGGCCGCGCGGAAGGCGGCGCTGATCGTGTCGGAGCCCATCGCCCCGCCCCCGCCCAGCGGGCTGCGCCCGCTGCGACCGGTCCTGATCATGCCGGTGCCGTGGATGAGCGCGATCCCGTCCGCCGTCGGGTGCGGCAGCTTCCGCACGGCCGCGCCCCTGGCGTACCTGGACACGTACAGCAGGTGCGAGTCGTCGCCAGCCGCCTGCTTGACCTGGTCGTACACCTCGTCCCGGTACGCCAGCCCGTCGACCAGCCCGGCCTCCAGCGCCTCCGTGGCGGTGAACGGGCCGCGGTCGATCAGCTCCCGCACCTTGCCCGGGTCGAGCCGGCGCCCGTCGGCGATGCCCGCGCTGAGGCTCTCGGTGACTGACTCGACGATGCGGCCCATGGACTCGCGGTGCGGCTCGGTCATGTGGTCCTGGGTGAAGGTGTTGACGGCGGTCTTGTACTCGTGCCGCTGCCCGGCCTCGTAGCCGACACCCAGCTTCGTCAGGGCCCCCTTGACGAATCGCTGCTCCAGCGCCACCCCGGTCAGCCCGACGTCGCCACTCGGCTGCAGGTAGACGCGCTCGAACGCGGTGGCCAGGTAGTACGGCACGGTGCCGCCGCCGAACTCCCCGAACGTCTCCGAAAACGCGACGGTCAGCTTGCCCGAGGCCCTGAACTGGATCACCGCCTGGCGCAGCTCCTGCACCATGGCCAGGCCCAGCGGGTTACCCCCGATCTTCACCACCAGCGCCTTGACCCTGGAGTCCTGCCTGGCCCGCTTGAGCCCGGACAGGACGTCGGACAGGCGCGTCTTGCGCATGGACAGCACCGCGGCGAGCGGGTCCGCCGGCGGGCCCTCGGTGAGGCCCTCTGTGAGATCGAGCTCCAGCACCAGCGGGGCCGTGCGCCGCTGGCGGAGCTTGTCGACGGTTTCGAAGATCGCCTTTGCTGCCTCCATGAAGACACCCTAAGCGACCCAATACGAAATGCGTTTAGGGATCTACGGCCAAGGTGTCCACCCCCTGGCTGCATAGTTCTCCTATGAGTTCGGTCACCAAGCCCGCGCACGTCTTCGGCCGCGATCGTGAATGGGCGGGTCTGGTCAGGTTCGCCACGTCGCCCAGCCCTGACGTGCGACTCGGCATCGTGAGCGGCAGCCGGCGACTGGGCAAGACCTACCTCCTCGACGCCCTGACCCGGCAGGTCGGCGGGTTCTTCTTCGCCGCCGCGGACGAGACCGAGACCGCGGCGCTGGCCCGTTTCGGCCAGGCACTGGCGCCATACAACGGAGGCGGGCGATATGCGTTCGCCAACTGGAACGAGGCGTTGGAGCGGCTGTTCTCCGCTATTCCCGGGGGGCTCGTTCGCCCGTGAAGAGGACGCGTTCAGGAAGGGGAGGTCTCTCTACCGGATCTGCGAGCCGTTGATCGTTTTCTACGAGGCGGTGATGCGCCGCGAGTGGACCAGGCTGGAGCGCGGCCGGCCGAGGCCGCCTGGAACAACTCGCGCGCCACCTTCCTGTCGCAGGTGGTCGGGCCGCACTTCGAAGCCCTCTGCAGGGAGTGGGCGATGTTCGCGGAAGAGGAGGTGTTCGGCGAACTGCCCGGCAGGGTGGCCGCCGGGGTGGTGGCCGACCCGCACCACCGGACGCAGATCCAGGTCGACGTGGCCGTTCTGGCTCAGGAGGAACCCGGGCGTCCGCAGCGGATCCTGTCGTTGGGGGAGGCCAAGTGGGACAAGGTGATGACCGCTGGGCACGTGGACCGGCTGCGGCGGGCTCGGGACCTGCTGTCGGTGAAGGGGTACGACACCAGGGACACGGTGCTGGCCTGCTACGGCGGGGCAGGGTTCCGCGACGACATCCCCGAGGGCGTCCGCCGGGTCGGCCTCAAGGAGCTTTACGCGTGACCGGGCCCGGTGAGCCGGGGCTGACCAGGCCCGTCTCGTAGGCGAGGACGACGGCCTGGACGCGGTCGCGCAGCTCCAGCTTCGACAGGATGCGTGCGACGTGCGTCTTGACCGTCGTCGGGCTCAGCACCAGGCGGTCGGCGACTTCGGCGTTGCTCATGCCGGTCGCGAGCAGGCGCAGGACCTCCAGCTCGCGCGGGGTCAGCTGCGACAGGTCGCCGTGGACGCGACGGTGGGCGGGCTCGTCGCGGCGGGCGAAGCACTCGATCAGGCGGCGGGTGATCGCGGGCGCGAGCAGCGCGTCCCCGGTGCGCACCAGGCGCACCGCGGCCACCAGGTGCTCGGGGGAGACGTCCTTGAGCAGGAAGCCGCTGGCTCCCGCGGTGAGCGCCGCGTAGACGTACTGGTCGAGGTCGTAAGTGGTCAGGATGAGGACGCGGGTCCCGTCCGCGCCGCCGGAAAGGATCTGCCGGGTGGCCTCGATGCCGTCCATGCGCGGCATCCGTACGTCCATGAGGACGAGATCGGGCCTGGTCCGCCGGACCGCGGCGACCGCCTCGGCACCGTCGGCGGCCTCGGCGACCACCTCGATCCCGTCGGCGGCCAGGATCATCCCGAACCCGCTGCGTACGAGCGCCTGGTCGTCGGCGATGACCACGCGCGGCGCCTCGTTCATGACGTCCACCGCAGGCGTGCCCTCGTCACGAAGCCTCCGCCGCTGCGCGGCCCCGCCTCCAGGGTCCCGTCGTAGAGCGCCAGCCGTTCGCGCAGCCCGATCAGCCCCCGGCCCTGGCCGTCCCCCGCCCGCGTGCTTGATCGTGTTGGTGAGAGCCTCCTGAACGACGCGGTAGACCGCCAGGCCCACCCCGGGCGGCACCGGGCCCTCCGGCGTACTGATCTGGGTGCTGACCGGGACCCCGGCCGCGCGCACGCGCTCGATGAGCGAGTCGAGCTGGTCGAGCCCCGGCTGCGGTTCGAGAAGGTCGGACCCGCTGCCGGAGGCGGCCAGCAGGCCCATGACGTGGCGGAGCTCGGCCATGGCGGCCCTGCCGCTGGTCTCCACCGCGAGCATGGCCTGCTTGGCCCGCTCCGGCGCCGTGTCCATCACCTTGCGCGCCGCCCCCGCCTGGATCACCATCACGTTCACATTGTGGGTGACGACGTCGTGCAGTTCTCCGGCGATGCGCGAGCGCTCGACCTGTACGGCCCGGCGGAGCCTCTCGTCACGCTCGGCGAGCTGCTGCCGCCAGAGCCGGACGAAGCTCGCCATGACCCCCGCACTGAGCAGCACCACGAACGGCCCGAGCCAGCTCGGCAACCCCGCCACGGCATCCTTGAACGCCATTCCCGCCAGTACGGTGGCCAGCACCAGGCCGCCCAGCGCCACCAGCCGGTTGCGGCTGTAGGCGACCGCTCCGTAGGCGGCGATGGCGCAGGTCGCCACGGTGACCCAGGTCGCCTCGTCATCGGTGGACAGGGCGGCGAGCAGCACGACCCAGAAGGCGGCCAGCGGGTACAGCCGCCGCACGGCCAGCGGCAGCGCCGTCAGCGCCACCGCGAAGAGCAGGCCGGGATCGACCGCGTCATCGTGGGTGGGCAGGACGGGCCGGGGCGGGGGAGGCAGCCGCAGGGGTTCGACGCTGAGGACGGCCTCCCCGGAGGACACTGCCACCACCAGGGCCAGCACGGTCAGAGCGAGCGCGAGGAGGACGTCGAACAGGAGCGCGCGCCGCGAGGGCCTGGGCGCCGCACTCCATCGCCTGCTGATCAGTGACACCTGCACATTGTCCTGTTCGTGGCGTATGGGTGGCATCGGCGGAGCGGAGTACATCTCGAGGACGACCCCGCCGCCGATGTCGTCGTCGCGGCCGACGCGGGCGGAGATCGCCCGGCCCTAGCGTCGAGGCCCATGAGTCACCGAATCGGGCGTCTTGCCCTCGCCGCACTCCTCGCCCTGCCGGCCGCCGCCTCCTGGGCGTCCACCTCGGAGGCCGCGGTCAGGAACCGCCAGCCCGCCTCCACCACCGAGCCGGCGCCCGCTCTGCGCATCCCCAAGCCGACGGGCAAGCTGCCGGTCGGCCTGGCCTCCCTCCACCTCAAGGACACCTCCCGCGCCGATCCGTGGGTGCCCAGTGTGAAGGCGCGGGAGCTCATGGTCTCGCTTTGGTACCCGGCGGCCAAGGCCGGAGGGGTGCGGGCGCCGTACATGACGGTCAAGGAGTCGGAGCTCACGCTGAAGGAGGCGGGCGCTTCCGGCGTACCGGGCGATCTGCTCAGCAAGACGCGGATCGACGCCGTCAAGGACGCCAGGCCGGCCAAGGGCCGGCTGCCCCTCGTGGTCCTCTCCCCGGGCTTCACCAAGCCCCGCTACTCGCTCACCGGCCTGGCCGAGGACCTGGCCAGCCGGGGCTACGCGGTGGCCGTCATCGGGCACACGTACGAGAACGTCGCCACGAGCTTCCCCGACGGGAGGGTCACCCAGTGCGTCGCGTGCGAGATCGAGCCGAAGAACCCGGCGTTCTGGGCCAAGGTCGGGCAGATCCGGGCGGCCGATGTCACCTTCGTCCTTGATGCGCTGCTGGCCAGGTATCCCAAGCTGATCGACCGATCCAGGATCGCCATGGGCGGCCACTCCGTGGGCGGCGCGAGCTCCGTGGCCGCCCTGCTGAAGGACTCCCGGCTGCGCGCCGGGATGAACATCGACGGCACCGCCGTCGTCCCGGTCCCCGGCAGCGGGCTGGCCAAGCCGTACCTGCTCCTTGGCTCCGAGGCGAAGCACAGCCCGGGCAAGGACCCCTCCTGGGACCAGTCCTGGCCGAACCTCACCGGCTGGAAGCGGTGGTTCGTGGTGAAGGGCACCGAGCACGCCTCCTTCACCGACATCTCCGTGCTTTCCGAGCAGCTCGGCATCGACGACGGCGCCGACCTGCCCGCCACGAAGTCCCTGGAGATCACCCGCGGGATCGTCGCGGCCTTCTACGACCTGCACCTGCGGGGCAAGCCGCAGCCCCTCCTGAACGACCCGGCGTCGCGCTACCCGGAGGTCAAGTCGGTGGGCGGGGCCGGCTAGATCTGTCCGAAACTCGGTTGCGGCCCCCATCTGGTTGACCCAGGCCGGCGGCCATGCTGATCAGAGAGGCGATGCCGGACGACTGGCCCAGGATGTGGACGTTCATGGAGAGCATCGTGCGGGCCGGCGAGACACTCTCGTGGGATCGGTCCGGCCGGGGAGTCGGCCGGGCGCTCGGCGAGCATGTGCTGTCGGCAGGCTTCCGCCATCCGGTTCACGGCTACGTCGGACTGCACATCATGTACCGGCAGCTCTGAGTCATCTCGCAGGTGGAGCCGGTCCGTCCGTCCGATGGTCCGCCCATCGTCGTCCTCGCTGCGGTGGCCGCATCAGGTCGAGGTCCTCGCCCCACGCGTCCAGCACCGCGCCGTGCCCGGCACGCCGGGCCGCCGCCTCGACCTGGGCGAAGAGGCGCCGTTGCAGCTGTACGTCGCCCGTTCCCGAGATGCGGCGTACGGCGTCCAGCAGCAGGCCGGTGTCCCAGCCCGGCAGCGGGTGCCGGGCGAGCTCCCACTCCAGGTACTTGTTGTACGGGCGGGGGCGACGGTCGAGCGCGAAGAGCAGCTCCAGCAGGAACCGGACGCTGTCGGCGGCGTCGAGGCGGGCGGCGAGCGAATGCCCGTCGCGGTCGTTCTTGACGGAGCGGTAGAGGGAGTTGGCGTAGGCGTCGAGCCGTTCACCGGCGTCCCGGAACGCCTCATCGGCGTCGAGTCGTGCCTTGGCGGCCAGGATCTGGGCGATGCCTCCGTCGAGCCGGTCGAGCACGATGCTGGCGCGGGCGAGGGCGTAGCGCTCGAAACCGGGCATCCCCGCCGCGCGGAAGTCGGACAGGGTGATGATGACGAGGTCGAGCTCGGGGGTGCGGTGACCGGCGAACCGGGTGAGGTCCGTTGCCGCGCCGTCGGCGAGGACGACGTACAGGTCGTGGTCGGAGTACTCGGTGATCATGCCGTCGTGGGCGTGGGAGCCCTTGAGGACGAGTCCGACGACGGCGGGATCGGCGGTGGCGAGCTCGACGAACGCGTGGTAGGTGAGGGGCTGTCGAATGGACATGGTGATCTCCGGTGGGATGGTGACGGGTGCCTGCGGGGTGGCCCGCGCCGTCTGCGGCGGCACGTGGCCGCCGCCCGGAAGATCAACGCACGCGCCGACTCTATCGACCGCGCCGTCCGAGGGATAGCTGCCTCAAGCGCGGATCGAATGCGTGCAGCCTCTTCGGCGCCATGATCGCCGTCGGGGGAAGGTCGGCGGTCCTCACTCGGGATCCGGCAGGTCCATCGAGGCGAGCCTGGCAGGGTCGGTCACGACCGCGATCCCGGCGATCCGGCCGCCGACGACGGTGAACGCGATGACCGAGAACGGGGTGCCGTCCTCGCGCCACGACACGAACCCGGGAAGGCCGTTGACCAGCACCGCTTTCCCCTGCGTGGCCGCGCCGGAGGACAGCCGCGCGCCCGCGGCCACCTTGGTGGCGCCGAGGACGACGATCTCCCCATGGGGGCTGTCGACGGTCAACCTCACCTCGGGGTCGAGCACGCGCAGCAGCCCCTCGAAGTCGCCGCTGCGAGCCGCCGTCAGGAAAGCCTGGACCACCTCTCGCTGCTCCCGTCCGACGACCGCCGGCCGGTCGGTCGCCTGCACCTTCCTGCGGGCGCGGCTGGCGAGCATCTTGGTGGCGTCGGCGGACCTGCCGAGGATCTGGCCGATCTCCTCGAACGGCACCGCGAACAGGTCGTGCAGCACGAACGCCAGCCGTTCGCTCGGCCCGAGCGACTCGAGGACGACGAGGAGCGCGAGCCCGACCGAGTCGGCGAGCGCCACGTCGTCCTCCGGCGCAGGACCGTCGTCGACCGCCACGACGAGTGCGGGCAACTGGGCGTCGTAGGAGGCCTCAGGGCGGGTCTGGCGGGACCGCAGGACGTCGAGGCTGATCCGGCCGACCACTGTGGTCAGCCAGCCGGCGAGGTTGTGGATGGTCTCCGTGTCCTGGCGGGAGAGCCGCAACCAGGCCTCCTGGACCGCGTCCTCGGCATCGGCATGCGATCCCAGCATGCGGTAGGCGACCGCGCGCAGCCGGTCGCGCTGGGCCTCGAACGCCTCGGCCACGGGGTCCCTCGGGCTGGTCTCGGACATGTTGTTACCTTCCTCGCATCTGCTCCGTCATGGGGATGACGAGCCCGGACGGGCACACGTAACCGATGAAGGAGCAAGACCGATGGAAGCACGCACTCAGAGTCCCGCGAACTTTGACGTGATCACCGCAGTCCAGCATCTCCACAAGGCTATCCACGCCGGTGGGGTGGACCCGCTCGTGCTGGAGCTCGTACACCTGCGCGCCAGCCAGATCAACGGCTGCAGCCCGTGCGTGTTCGCCGGGGTCGCGTCGGCCAAGAAGCACGGAGAGACCGACGAGCGGCTGCACAACGTGGTCACCTGGCGCGAGACGCCCTTCTTCACCGATGCGGAGCGGTCAGCGCTCGCGCTGACCGAGGCCGCCACCCGGATCCAGGACGGCGCGACGGGCGTCACCGACGAGATCTGGGACGCCGCCGCCGCCCACTTCGACGAGAAGCAGCTGTCGGCGATCGTTCTGAACATCGCGCTGACGAACTTCTTCAACCGGATCAACCGCGCGACCCGCGAGCAGGCCGGCAAGACCTGGTGAGCTGGTCGGGGCCGCGTCTCCCCGAGATCAAGGGATGCGGCCCCGCCGACAGCCGTACGGCCATAGATGTGATCACGGTCGGCCCGAGACCTGGCCGACGAATCGTCTCAGCGCGCGTGGAGTCCTGATCACGTGCAGCTCCGCGTCACCGGCGTGAGTCGCGATCGCCGCGAGGAGAAGCGGTCGGCTCCGGCGTCGCCAGGCCCATACCCACAACCAGAAATCGGCGCGTTCCCGGGAGCGTCGGATCGCTCGCCAGGCGCAGCGCCAGAACGAGAAGTCCAGCAGGATGACGGTGTCCGCCGCTCGGAGCCGTACGTCCAGGACGTCGTAGGGACCGAGGTCGCCGTCCATGATCCAAGCCTCGGCCCGGACGAGTTCGCCTTGGACGGCAGCCCACTGATCGGGAGGCGTCGCTTCGAGACCTGGCTGCCAGAAGTGCTGGTCCAGCTCGATGACGGGGAGCCCGGTGATCGCGGCCAGGCGGGTGGCGAGGGTCGACTTTCCCGACCCGCCACGCCCCAGGATCACGACTCGTTTCATGGCTGTCATGGTTCCAGGCCGGTTTCCGGAACGACCACTCCCTTCTTTCCGGCTCGGGCCCGACGGCACGGCGGAAGGTCGTGTCGGCCTGTGTCGATACGGTGCTGCCGTGGCTGACATTCACGAACTCGTGGTCGCGATGGACCTGCGTGGCGACCTGTCCGAGACCGAACTCGCCGAGTTGCGCTGGCACCTGGGCCTCGGCTCGCGGCCCGAGCACATCACCGAGAAGACGATCATCGTCAACGAGGTTCTCGATCTGCTGGACGAGGAGCAGGAGCCGGTGCAGGACGAGAACGGCGACTGGGTGATCAAGGAGTATCCGCGACCGGCGTGGGACGATGGCTCGCCGTACGCGGCCTCGAAGATTCCGGGCGCCGGCTGCTCGGTCCTGGTGCGCGCGGATGACCACGGCGACGAACGCTGGGCGCTGACCTGCCGCTGGGAGATCCACCCCGACGGGCATGCCGAGGTGGCCGAGCTGATGAACTGGTTGGCCGCCCGGCTCCACAAGAACGGGTCCTTTTTCGGTTATCAGCGCTGGTACGAGGACGATGAGCCGGAGTTGCTGAGTGTCCGTGACACGAAGATCGTGACGCGTCGCGGGGGCGCGTTCGTACCCCCGTTCTGGGATGAGGCTGACGTGGGCTGAGCGATCGATCGCCGTTCTGACTCGGGCGACGCGGTGCCCGACGAGGTGTGGAGCGAGGTCGCCGAACACTCCGACGAGGCGGGAGTGGCCGCGCAAATCAGGGCCCGTCGCCACGGTCAACCTGCGGACTCGCCTCAACGAGTCTCTGATCCGGTAGATCATCTTGCGTGACGCGAGTGCAGCTGACGGACGAAGAGTGGGAGTTCATCGGGCCGTACCTGCCGATCGGCGAGTATGGCCGTATCCCGAGCGGCTGCGGCAGCAGTTCGAGGGTGTGATCTGGCGGTTCAAGACCGGCGGGCAGTGGCGGGAGATGCCGCAGGAGTTCGGTGCCTGGTCAACCGTCTCCAACCGCTTCCGTCAGTGGCGTGCCGCCGGCGTGTTCGAGGCCCTGCTGGAGGGCCTGATCGCGGAGGCCGAGGAGGAGAAGGCCCGGTCAAAGGGGGCAGCCCCGACGAACAAAGCGGACGAGATGCCGAAGCGGATCCCGAGCAGGAGGAGCGACGACGCGTCCGGCGCCGCCGGAAGCTCCGCCTGAGGGCCGCCCTCCTGGGACGCTCGCGGGGCGGGGCAGACCAGCAAGGTTCACCTCGCCACCGACCGCAAGTGCCGCCCGCTGGCGATCATCCTGACCGCCGGCCAGGCCGCTGACAGTCCCCAGTACATCCCCGTGCTCAAGAAGATCCGGGTCCGCGGCCCGGTCGGCCGACCCCGCACCCGGCCGGACGCGGTCGCCGGGGACAAGGCGTACTCCTCCTGCGGCAACCGCGTCTACCTGCGCAAACGCCAGATCAAGGCGTCATCCCGGAGAAGAATGACCAGGCCGCCAACCGGAAGAAGAAGGGCAGCCGGGGTGGCCGCCCGATCAGTCACGACGCCGAGCTTTACAAGGCGAGAAACACCGTCGAGCGCCTGATCAACAAGCTGAAAGCATGGCGCGGCATCGCCACCCGCTACGACAAGACCCCCGAGAGCTACCAAGCCGGACTCCACCTCCGCGCCTCCATGATCTGGATCAAGGACCTCACGCAGAGCACGTAATCACGACTTGCTAAGGCGTGCCCTGCGGCGTGTGCTGGATGATCTCGCGTGCTACACGGATGAGGGCGGCGTTGCCCGGGGCGGGGGCGCCGTCGGGGAGGTAGAGCACGTCTTCCAGGCCGATACGGGCATCCAGGCGGCGGGAGGCCGCAAGTCGCAGGATGGGCCACGCGGCGGTGTCTTCGCCGTGCAAGAGAATCGGTGTGGCAGCCGATTTGAGTTTATCCAGCAGGCCGGCTGCGGCGTGGAGCGCGTCCTGCGGGATGGCCTCGGTGATCTCGGCCAGTACACGCAGGACCCGGCGGGATCCGGGCCAGTCCAGAAACCGTTGTGCTGCGGGAGTACCAGAGTAGATGCCGGCTTCGATGCCGATCCCCCGGTCCAGCAAGGCCGCGGCGACATCGGTGGCGCCGTCCTCGTGCCAGTTCACGGAAGCGTGGTCAGGTAACACGGTCCAGGCCCGGACCTGCGCGGCACGGGCATGAGGGTCTGCCGTGGCCCATGCACCGGTCGTGACCCCAACCGGGATGCCTGGGACAGCAACCCGCACCGCGCTCACAGCGGCGGCGACGGCGGTGGCTTCCAGCGTGTCCTGACCGTCGCGGTCCTTGGGGTGCAGATGGACGTCCTCGGCGCCGGCGGCGACAGCCTCACGGGCCGCCACCGCCAGCTCGTCGGCGGTCACCGGCAGATGGGAACACTCGGCACGGCTTCTAGCACCGTTGAGACAAACCTGCAGCATGGAGCCATCTTCGCAGGTCGCACCTGGGGGCCTCCCTGGCAGGCGACCAGACTCAGGCGGGGATCGACTCCCGGCGATTGATCACGACCCAATACACGCCCAAGGTTGTTCGTCCCGCAGCCAATGGACGGCCCGAAAGGCATCCCGGTCCGGGCGGGCGTCGGTCGGCCCACCGCTTCGCCGGTCAACGGGTGGGCCATTCAGCGAGCGGGGGTTTCGGGGTGGGCTCCAGCAGGCCAGACCGGTAACCGGGTAAGGGGTGGGCGATGGCGCCGCAAGGCGCGGGGGTTGCGCCGCCAGGCGCCCGAATAAGAAGCGCCTGAGCCCCGAGCGCGAAGCGCCTCCCCGCGAAGACCTTTGGCTCGGGGCGGGATCCAGCGGGCCGAGCACCCAGATGGGCAACGGGTGGGTGAGCCAGGGCCCACCTACCCGTTGCCCAGGTGGGGTTCTAGTAGCGGGTGCGCAGGGCCGCGTACACGTTGATGCGCGGCGTCGTGACCTCGGCCCCCGCGCTCGTGTACGTGATCGGCTTGCCCGTGCGCTTCAGCGCGTCCACCATGCTGTCCACCTCGGCGCGCGGCCGCTTCTGGTGGAGCAGGGCCAGGGAGCCGGCCACGTGCGGCGAGGCCATGGAGGTGCCGTTCAGTGTCGCGTACGTGTTCCCCGCGATCGCAGCCTTGATCGACACCCCGGGCGCGAACACGTCCAGGAGCGTCCCCCGGTTCGAGAAGGCGGCCACGGCGTCCTGCTTGTCCGTGGCGCCGACCGCGACCGTGTTGGAGACGCACGCGGGCCACGACACCGAGGACTCGAAGCCGTTGTTGCCCGAGGCGACCACCGTGGCGGTGCCCTTGGCGAGGAGCTTGTCGACCTCGGCCTTGAAGTCGGCCCCGTCGCCCGTGTCGCAGGCCTCGGTGTACTGGCCCCCGCCCAGGCTGAGGTTTACGGAGGCGATGTTGTAGAAGTCCGCCAGCAGGTCCGCGTACTCCATGCCGGTCAGGATCGACGAGTCGTACGCCAGGATGCAGACGGGACGCCCGGCGCAGTACGGGGAGTTGTCGAAGCGGCTGAACACCTGCACCGGCACGATCCTGGCCTCGGGGGCGACGCCGCCGGCCGGGAAGTCGTCGGTGGCCTGGCCGGCGGCGATGCCGGCGACGTGCGTGCCGTGGTAGCACAGGCCGTACTGCGGCTGCGGGGCGCCCGTCATGCAGGCGGCCGTCTCGGCGTCGGCGGCGCCGTCACCGATCTGGAACTGGCTGCCGTCCGGGCAGAGCGAGGTGGAGTTGTCGGCCGGGTCGGCGGCCGAGAAGCAGGCCTGGGCGACGATGCGGTCGCCGAAGGCCGGGTGGTCGTTGTCGATGCCGCTGTCGATGATCGCGACGGTCGTGCCCATGCCCGTGAAGCCCTGGCGGTGTGCCCGGTCCGCGCCGATCAGCGGGATGCTCTCGACGAGTGAGGGCTCATTGAGCTTGTCCTTGCGGATCGAGACCACGTCGGGCTGCTCGGCGATCTGCTCGAGCTCCGCCCGGGTGCCCCGGTAGACGAAGAAGTCCAGCTTGCCGGCCACCTCGGCGGGCGGCTGCGCGTAGACGTTCTTCTTGTCCCGCTTGACCTCCTCCGCGCGGGACTGGACGGCCTGCACCTGTGCGGGCTGCCGCACGCGGACGATGGCGCGGTGCTCGCCCGTCGCGGTGATCGTCGAGTCGATCTTGGATTCGGGGTCGGCCAGGGCGGGTGTGGCGACCAGCGCGGCCGAGGCGGCGGCTAATGCGATGGCGCCGGCCAGCAGAGACGAGAGTCTCAACTGTTCCTCCGGGGGTTAAGGGGGCGTTTGTCATCAAGAGTAATGATTGATGCAACAAGACAGTGAAAAGGGCCGGATCCCGCCGATCCGGCCCTTGTGGCCGGCCCCCCGCCGTCCGGCCCTCGCAGCCGGACCCCGCCGTCCGGCCTTCCCCGCGCCGATCAGGCGCGGGCGCCCGCGGTGGCGCGCTCGGCGTCGATCCGCGTGGTGGTCACTGAGGTGCCCGCCGCGTCGTAGCGGATGGGCGTGCCCGTCTCCTGCAGCCGCTGCAGGCTCTGCGCGAGCGTGAAGGCCGGGTACGCCTGCTTCATCAGCGCGAACATCCCCGCCACGTGCGGCGCGGCCATCGAGGTGCCGCTCTTCTCCGCGTACGTGTTGTTCGGCACGGAGGAGTTGATGTTCACGCCGGGCGCGAACAGGTCGAGCAGCGGCCCCCGGTTGGTGAAGCCGGCCAGCGCGTCGGAGTCGTCGGTGGCGCCCACCGTGACGGCGGTGGAGATGCACGCGGGGGTGGCGACGCCGTTCGGGAAGCCGTTGTTGCCCGCTGCCACCACGGGGGCCACGCCCAGGCCCACCAGCGTGTCGAACTCGGGCTTGACCGCGGCGGCGGACGCGTCCGTGTCACAGGCCTGGGCGTACGGGCCGCCCCCGCCGAGGCTCATGTTCACCGAGGCGACGTTGTGGGTCTTCGCCACCCGCGCGACGTATTCGAGCGCCAGTTTCTGGTCGGAGGTGTAGCTGAGGAAGCACGGTGCGGAAACACCCCCGATCAGGCAGGTCATCGGGTTGTCCACCCGGCTGAAGACCTGGATCGGCAGGATGCCGGCCTCGGGGGCCACGCCGTTGGAGGGCGCCCCCGTGGCCAGCCGGCCGGCCGCGATGCCGGCCACGTGCGTGCCGTGGGAGCAGGCGTTCGCCCCCCTGATGACGCACTGGGCGGTCTCGGCGTCCGCCGCGCCGGGACCGGTCTGGCTGGGCTGGTTGTTCGGGCAGAGCGAGACGGCGCCGTCGCTGGCGTCGGAGGAGGAGAAGCACGCCTCGTCCACGATCCGGCCGGTGAAGAAGGGATGATCCCGGTCGATCCCCGTGTCCAGGACGGCGACGGTGGCGCCCCGGCCGGTCCAGCCGGCCTGGTTCGCCCGGTTCGAGCGGATGAGGGCGGTGCTGACGTCAAGGGTGGGCATGCGCAGCTCGTCCTTGTAGACGGACTGGACGCGGTTGTCCTTCTTGAGCTTGGCCAGCGTGGGGCCGTCCACCTCGGCCACGAAGAAGTGCGGCGACTGCGCGGACTCCAGGACCCGGCTGCCCTCGGACGCCTTCTCGATGTCGCGCGCGACGGCCTCGACGCTCTGCCCGGGCTTGAGCTGGATGATGGAGCGCACCCTGGACTTCGCCTCGACCTCCGCGGCCAGCGACGGGCTGATGATCGGATCGCCCGAGTCGGCGTGGAGCGCCGGGCCCGTACAGAGCCCGGCGATGGTTGCGGCCAGCGCCGCGGCGCCGGCCAGCAGAGTTCGTAGCCTCACTTGTTCCTCCGAGAGCTCCTGGCTCGCTTACAGCCGCATACATCCCCACCTGCGACAACTGTGATGTCGGTGGTCTATGTAGCCCAGAGAAACGTTGGAGGCTTTTTTGCCTTCCTGCGGCCCTAGCCGCCTAGCGCTGGCTATTTGACGGTTTTCGCCGCCTTCCGCAATGCCGCCGCGGTCGACTTGCCGTTCAGCCGCACCTTCTCGGCGGTGGTCAGCTTCTTGGTGCCGTTCGTGCCGTGCGCCCAGTTCAGCCAGGACGTGAGCAGCGAGCTGTCCAGCTTGGCCTTGCCGGCCTTGGTGTTCTTCAGCACCCGGTACGCCTTGCCGAGCGAGGACGCCTTCGTGACCTCGGGGAACACCTTGCTCGACTTGCCGATCAGCTTGAGGTAGCAGGTGAGCGTGGCGTCCGGGATCGTGCCGCTGCTGCGGTGGATCTCCACGGCCCACTGTTTGGCCGACAGCTTGGTGGCGTTCGTGCCCCGCGTGCAGACCTGCGCGGTGGTCTTCGGGGTCGGCGTGATCGTCACCGTGACGGTGACCGTGGGCAGCGGGACCGGCGAGGTGGAGGGTGAGGGGTTGGGCGCGGGGTCGGCCGGGCCGTCGGGCTCGGGGCTGGGGCCGCTGCTGTCCGACGGGTCGGGCTCGGGGGCGGGGTCCTCGGTCGGCGTGACCGGGGACTGCGTGACGGTCGGCTGCGGCGAGGCGCCGGCCAGGGCCGCCGCCAGGTCCAGGCGCGGCGTGGTGACCTGCTGGCCGTTGGCCTCGTACGAGTACGGCCTGCCGGTCGTCTTCAGCGTGTTGATCAGGTCGGCCATCGGCGCCTGATGGGAGGCCTGCTTCATGAGCGCCAGCGCGCCGGCAACGTGCGGGGTCGCCATCGACGTGCCGCTGAAGACGGCCGTCCGGTTGTCCGGCACGGACGACTCGATGCCCACGCCCGGCGCGAACAGGTCCACGATGGCCCCGCGGTTGGAGAAGTCCGCCATGACGTCGTTGTTGTCGTTCGCCCCGACGGCCACCGCCGAGGAGATGCAGGCCGGGTACGACGCCCCCTCGAAGGACTCGTTGCCCGCGGCCACCACGGTCGCGGTGCCCTTGGCCAGCAGGGCGTCGATCTTAGGCTTGAAGATCGCTCCCTCCTCGCTGGAGTCGCAGTCGGCCTCGGACAGCTCGCCGCCCAGGCTGAGGTTCACGGCGGCGACCGGCTCGGTCAGGCCGGCCACGTAGTCCATGGCCTGCCGCAGCGACGACTCGAACGCCAGCAGGCACGAGGGCTCGCCGCAGATGTCCTCGTCGTTGACCCGGCTGAACACCTGCACCGCCACGATGTTCGCCCCCGGCGCGACGCCGCCGGTGCCGGCCGCGATGCCCGCGACGTGGCTGCCGTGCTCGCACAGGTTCGCGCCGTCGGCCAGGCACTTGGCCGTCGTGGCGTCCGCCGCGCCCGCCCCGGTCTGGGACGTCTGCCCGTTCGGGCAGAGCGACTCGACGCCGTCCTCCACGGCGGAGAAGCAGGCCTCGGCCACGATCCTGTTCCCGAACCACGGGTGGTCGCGGTCGATGCCGGTGTCCAGCACGGCGACCGCCTGCCCGGCGCCGGTGAGGTTCTTGGCGTGCGCCTGGTCCGCCCCGATCAGCTTGAGGTTGGGGCTCACGTCCACCGGCGCGTACGTCCTGTCCCGGTGGATGGAGGCGACCCGCGGGTCCTCGGCCAGCTTGGCCAGCTCCTCCGCGGTCCCCTCCACGACCATGAACGACTGGCTCTGCGGCTGCAGCACCACGTCCACGCTCTCGGCCGCCGCCTGGCTCGCGACGGGCGCGGTCTGCGCCGGGTCGGCGAGCTCGACGATGGCCCGCACGGAGCCGCCGTCGACGCCTAACCCCTCCTCCACCTTGGCGGGGGGATCGCTGGGGGTGGGGGTCGTTTCTTCCACGACGCTCGGACTGGGAGTGGGATCCTCCGCGTAGGCCGGGGCCGACAACGGCAGCAGGGCCAGCGCGATCGAGCTCACGATCAGGGGGCGAAGTCGCACGCGTCCTCCGAGAGGGGGATGATCTCGGAGTTTAGGGTGATTTTCCGGACAGAGACAGGTCTCGGGGCCGGTTTCTCACCGAACTTTCAGCGGGCGCACTCTAAACGTTCAGCGTGTTCCCCTCGTGCGTGAGCCACACCGCGCCGAGCGGCGGCACCCTCAGCGTGGTCGAGTACGGCAGCCCGTGCCACGGCTCGTCGTCGGCCTCGACCTCGCCCATGTTGCCCACGCCGCTGCCCCAGTAGTCGTAGGCGTCGGTGTTGACGATCTCCGACCACTGGCCGGAGTAGGGGAGGCCGAGCCGGTAGCTCTCGTGCGGCGCGCCGCTGAAGTTGACCACGCACGCCAGCGCGGACCCGTCGTCGGCGTAGCGGACGAACGAGAACGTGTTACCGGAGGCGTCGTCGGCGTCGATCCACCGGAATCCCTCGGGCTTGCAGTCCTGCTCCCACAGCGCCGGGGTCTCCTTGTAGATCCGGTTCAGGTCGCGGACCAGCCGCTGCACGCCCTGGTGCCCGTCGAACTCCAGCACCCACCAGTCGAGCCCGCGCTCCTCCGACCACTCCGAGCCCTGGCCGAACTCGCCGCCCATGAACAGCAGCTGCTTGCCCGGATGCGCCCACATGAACGCCAGCAGCGCCCGCAGCTGCGCGAAGCGCTGCCACTCGTCCCCGGGCATCTTGCCGAGCAGCGACCCCTTGCCGTGCACGACCTCGTCGTGAGACAGCGGCAGCACGTAGTTCTCGGAGTAGGCGTACAGCAGCGAGAACGTCATCTGATGGTGGTGGTACTGCCGGAAGATCGGCTCGTGGCGCAGGTATTCGAGCGTGTCGTGCATCCAGCCCATGTTCCACTTGAACCCGAACCCGAGCCCGCCCAGGTGCACCGGGCGCGAGACCCCCGGCCAGGCCGTCGACTCCTCGGCGACGGTCGAGATGCCGGGCGTCTCCCGGTAGACGACGGAGTTCATCTCCTTGAGGAATTCGACCGCGTCGAGGTTCTCCCTGCCGCCGTAGACGTTGGGCGTCCACTCGCCCTCGCGCCGCGAGTAGTCGAGGTAGAGCATCGACGCCACCGCGTCCACCCGCAGCCCGTCGATGTGGAACTCCTTGAGCCAGTAGAGGGCGTTGGCCACCAGGAAGTTGCGCACCTCCCTGCGGCCGAAGTCGAACACGTACGTGCCCCAGTCAGGATGCTCGCCCCTGGCCGGGTCGGCGTGCTCGTAGAGGGGGGTGCCGTCGAAGCGCGCCAGCGCCCAGTCGTCCATCGGGAAGTGCGCCGGCACCCAGTCCAGCAGCACGCCGACGCCGCGCTGGTGCATCAGGTCCACGAAGTGGCGGAACTCGTCGGGCGTCCCGAACCTGGCCGTCGGCGCGTAGTAGGACGTCACCTGGTAGCCCCACGACCCGCCGAACGGGTGCTCGGCCACCGGCAGCAGCTCCACGTGGGTGAACCCCATGTCGACCACGTACGCGGACAGCTGCTCGGCCAGCTCCATGTACGACAGGCCCGGCCGCCAGGACCCCAGGTGCACCTCGTAGATGCTCATCGGCCCGGCCTGCGGATGGCTCTCGGCCCGGCCCGCCACCCACTGGTCGTCCGCCCAGGTGTAGGCGGACTTGTCGACCACGGAGGCCGTCATCGGCGGCACCTCGGTGCGCCTGGCCATCGGGTCGGCCTTGTCGCGCCACACGCCGTCGGCGCCCAGGATCTGGAACTTGTACCGCTCGCCCGTGCCGACGCCGGGGACGAACAGCTCCCACACCCCGGAGCGGCCCAGCGACCGCATCGGGTAGGCGCTGCCGTCCCAGTGGTTGAAGTCGCCGACGACCCGGATGCCGCGCGCGTTGGGCGCCCAGACGGCGAACGCCGTGCCCTCGACGTCCTCGTGTTCCATCACGCGGGCGCCGAGCGCCTCCCACAGCCGCTCGTGGCGCCCCTCGCCGATGAGGTGCAGGTCCACTTCGCCGAGCGTGGGCCAGTGCCGGTAGGGGTCACGGACCTCGTACGGGTCATGGTCGGCGTACTTGACGCTCAGCGTGTAGCCGGGCACCTTGTCCAGGCCGGGGACCGTGACCTCGAACACCCCGTGGGCCTGGTGTTCCATGTCGTGGGCCGTACCGTCCTCCAGCACCACCCGCACCCGCTCGGCCAGCGGGCGCAGCGTGCGGAAGACCACCCCGCCGGACGCGGGATGCGCCCCCAGCACGGAGTGCGGATCGTGGTGTGCCCCACCCGCGAGGCGGTCGAGCTCTGTCCTCATCGGCATGCTCCCAACCTTGCCCTATGATGACCGTCCATCCCAGGCACTGCCCGCTTTCACCGAGACAATCACCGAAAGTGCGAAATCCTGGGTTTAACCTGCCTTACACCAGGCTTGGATCCAGCCTCTCCGGCTCCGACTCCGCGCCGCGCACCAGAGCCGCCTCAAGCGCCTCCTGCCCCAGAACCGCCCGCACCGCGGCCGTGATCCGGTCGACGTCGCCCCGTTCCCCGGCGGGGAGGGGCGCGCCCGCGGCCGCCCGCAGCGCCGCCGCCCGGCCCAGCAGCAGCGCCGCCTCCTCGTGGCGTCCGCCCAGGGCACGCGCGCCCGCCAGCCCTTCCAGCGCGAGCGCGGTGGCCCTCGGATCGCCGACCTTGCGAGCCGCTCTGAGCCCCTCCAGCTGCAGCTCCAGGGCCGCGGCCGCGTCACCCCGCTGCTCGGCGGCGAACCCCAGCTCGGCCAGGATCAGCGCCGCCCCCGGCTCGCCGGCCACGTCCCTGACCCACTCCAGCCAGGCCCGCAGCCGCCGCTCGGCCTCGTCGAGGCGGCCCTGGCGCCGCGCCGCGAGCGCCAGACCCAGCTCCGCGAACTCCTCGGCGGGCCGGTTCGACTGCTCCACGGCCAGCCGCCTGGCCCGCTCGTGGTAGTCGTCGGCCCGCGCGTGGTCGCCCGTCAGCAGGGCGATCCTCCCCAACCGGGACAGCGCGTCGGACACCGAGCTCCACAGCCCGAGCTCCTCCGCCATCCGCAAGCCCTCCGCGCGCATCGCGGCGGCCCGCTCGTAGTCGCCGGTGATCTCGGCGAGCGTGCCGAGGTTCTCGGCGGCCCGCAGCTCGCCCCACAGGTCGCCGAGCTCCCTGAACAGCGCCAGCCCCCGCTCGCCGTCCCGCCGCAGCGCCGCCAGGTCACCGCGGATGGCGGCGTAGCGGGCCAGCACGTTCAGCGCCGCGCCCGTGCCCCACTTGTCGCCCAGCTCCTGGAACGTCTCCAGCGCCTGCTCGATCAGGGCCCCGCTGGCCGACAGATCGTCGTAGCCGAACATCGCGTACCCGATGAACCACCGCGCCCTGGCCCGCGCAGACCGCCCCTCGATGGCCTCGAACACCTCGTGGTCCGGCGGCTGCAGCCGCCCCGCCAGCAGCCGGAGCCCGGCCCGCCACACCCTCGCCTGCGCGGCGCCGGACCCCGCCGCGCCCGGGACGGACAGGGCGGCCTCCAGCGCCCGCTGTCCCTCGCCGAGCCTGCCGCGCAGCACCCAGTACCAGGCCATGGCGTTCACCAGCCGCACCGCCTCGCCGGGCCGGGCCAGCCGCACCGCCGTCTCCAGCGCCGCCCGCAGGTTGGCGCTCTCGGCGTCGAGCAGCGCGAGCGCGTCCCGCTGCCCGTGCCCCCGCAGGTACGGCTCCGCCCGCTCGGCGAGCGCCGTGTAGTACGCGGCGTGCCTGAGCCGCACCCCGTCCAGCTCGCCGGCCTCGTCCAGCCGCTCCAGGCAGTAGGCCGAGACCGACTCCAGCAGCCGGTAGCGCGGCTCGGCCCCGGGCGCCCGCACCCGGACGACCAGCGAGCGGTCCACCAGCCTGGCCAGCACGTCGAGGACGTCCACGCCGGGGTCGGCGGACACCTCCTCGGCGGCCTCCAGCGTGCTGCCGTCGGCGTGCGCGGCCAGCCGCCGGAGCACGACGCGCTCGGGGCCGGTCAGCAGCTCCCAGCTCCAGTCGATCATCGCCCGCAGCGTCCGCTGCCTGGCCGGGGCCCCGCGCAGACCCGACGCGAGCAGCCTGAACCGGTCGTCCAGCCGGTCGGCGAGCTGGCGCGGGGTCAGCGCCCGCATCCTGGAGGCGGCCAGCTCCAGCGCCAGCGGCAGGCCGTCCAGGCGGGCGCAGATCTCCGCCACGTCCGCGTCGGGCTCCACCCCGGACCGCGCCGCGAACAGCTCCACGGCCGCCTCGCGTGTCAGCGGCGGCACGCTCCACAGGGCCTCGCCCTCGATCCGCAGCGACTCCTGGCTGGTGGCGAGGATCCGCAACCCGGGCACGGCCTGGAGCAACCGCCCGGCCAGCACGGCGACCTGCTCGACGACGTGCTCGCAGTTGTCCAGCACGAGCAGCGTCTCCCTGCCCGCCAGCGCGCCCGAGATCCGCTCGACCGGAGCGCCCGGCCCGGCCGTGTCGTCGCGCAGGCCGAGCACGGCCGCGATCGCCTCGGCCACCTCGATCTCCGCCGCCCGCGGCCGGAGCGCGGCCAGCTCGACCAGCCACACGTCCCCGCCGCTCCTGCCCGAGGCGGCGGCCAGGGCCAGGCGGGTCTTGCCGACCCCGCCGGGGCCGGTCAGCGTCAGCAGGCGGCCGGCCCCCAGGAGCGAGCGGACCTCGGCCACCGCCCCGTCCCGGCCCACCAGGCTGGTCAGCGGCGCGGGGAGGTTGGTGCGGGGGCGTGCGACCGGGCCCAGGGACGGGTCCTGCCGCAGGATCGCCTGGTGCAGGGCCGCCAGCTCCGGCCCTGGGTCCAGGCCCAGCTCCTCCGACAGGCGCCGTCTCAGCTCCTCGTAGCCGGCCAGCGCCTCGCTCTGCCGTCCGGCCAGGTAGAGAGCCCGTACGTGCGCGGCGCGCAGCCGTTCGCGCAGCGGATGCTCGGCCACCAGGGAGGCCAGCTCGGCCGCGAGCAGGACGTGCTCGCCGAGCCCGAGCCGCGCCTCGGCCAGCTCCTCCAGGGCCGCCAGCCGCTGCTCGCCCAGCCGGGCCACGGCCGCCACGGCGAACGGCTCGTCGGCGAACTCGGCGTAGGCGTCCCCGCGCCACAGCCCGAGCGCCTCGCGCAGCAGCGCGGCCCGCTCCTGCGGGCCGGAGGCCCGCTGCGCGCGCCCGATCAACGTCTCGAACAGTCCCGCGTCCACGAAGGACGGCTCCACCTGCAGCACGTATCCGGGCGCCCGGTACGCGACCAGCCCGCCGACGGCCCGGCGCAGCTGCGACACCTTCACCCGGAGGGCGCCGGGCGCGTTGGCCGGGGGACGGTCGCCCCAGAGGTCCTCGATCAGGCGGTCCGCGGAGACCGGGTGTCCGGCGTGGACCAGCAGGTCGGCGAGGAGCGCCCGGACCTTGACCTCCGGCACCTTGACCGGCTCCCCGTCCGCGCTCCACACCGCGAGGGGGCCCAGCACCCCGAACCGCATTTCGCCCCCATAACCGACTCCGAACCAGACCATAACCGCCCACCTGGAAGGTGAACGCATCACTGCTACTCAGAGGGAACGCTGAAATGTCAGAAAATATCTCCGTGCTCGGCCTCGGCCTCATGGGCACCGCGCTCGCGGCGAGCCTCATCGAGGCGGGCCACCACGTCACCGTGTGGAACCGTACACAGGCCAAGACCGACCCCCTCGTCGCCAAAGGCGCGGCCCGCGCGGCCACCCCGGCGCGGGCCGTCGAGGCGAGCCCGCTGGTGATCGTCTGCCTGCTCGACTACCCCTCCGTCCTGGACGTGCTCGAGGACGTCCCGCTGGAGGGCCGCGTCGTCGCCAACCTCACCACCGGCCGCCCCGCCGAGGCCCGCGAGATGGCGGCCTGGGTGGGCGAGCGCGGCGGCGACTACCTGGACGGGGGCATCATGGCCGTGCCCCAGATGATCGCCAAGCCGGGGGCGCTCATCCTCTACAGCGGTTCGCAGCCGGCGTTCGAACGCTATGAGCAGGCGTTCGGGGTCATGGCCGGGGCCCGCTACACCGGCGACGATCCCGGCATGGCGCCGCTGCTCGACCTGGCCATGCTGACCGGCATGTACGGCCAGATGGCCGGCTCCCTGGAGGCCCTCGCCCTGGCGAGGTCGGCGAAATACCCGTTGACGGAGTTCACCGCGGAACTGCTGGTCCCCTGGCTCAACGCGATGGCGGCGGGGCTGCCCCGCTGGGCGGAGGACATCGAGGCGGGCGACTACCGGACCGAGGTGTCCAACCTGGAGATCAACAGGGCGGGCGTGGAGAACCTCGTCCGCGCCTTCGAGGAGCAGGGCGTCAGGCCGGACCTGCTCCTTCCCATGAAGACCGTCATCGACCGGCGGGTGGCCCGCGGCCTCGGCCACGAGGGCCTGCCGGGTCTGGTGGAGGAGCTCTAGCGAGGAGGGGCTCTAGCGTGGAGGGGCTCTAACGGGGGCGGAAGGCGGCCAGCGGGATCGAGATCCACGACGGGCGGTTACGGGCCTCGTAGACGACCTCGTACACCGCCTTGGACAGCTCGAACGCCCGCAGCAGCGCCGCGTCGCCGCGCGTGATCACGCCGCCGCCCTCGGCGTACCCCTCCAGGAACGCCGCCCGGTTGCGGTCCGCCCACTCCTGGGCCCGCGGCTCCAGCAGCTCGGCCTGGGAGTGGCCGGCCAGCAGGTGCCTGGCCGCGTAGTCGAACGAGCGCAGCATCCCCGCCACGTCCCGCAGCGGCGAGTACAGCGCCCTGCGCTCGGCCAGCGGCTGCCCGGGCTCGCCCTCGAAGTCCAGCACCACCCAGTCCGTGGGCGTGCGCATGACCTGGCCCAGGTGGTAGTCGCCGTGCACCCGCTGCACGGGCACCTCGTGGGTGAGCAGCTCCACCTGGTGGTAGGCGTCCTCGATCGCGGTCACGTGCCGGCGCAGCTCGGGCACCTCCGCGGCGGCCCGGCCCAGCTTCCGCCGGAACGCCTCGGCCATGCGCTTGACCTCGTGCGACTCGATGACGTCCGTGGGGAAGGCCGCGGCCAGCTCGTGGTGCACCCGCGCGGTGGCGCTGCCCAGCCGCAGCGACTCGGCCGCGAAGTCGCCGCCCGCCTCGGCCGCCGGCACCTCGGGCAGCGACGCGTACAGGTCGCGGACGCTGGCCAGGGCGAGGTCCCAGCCGTCGTTGGCGTTGGACAGGAACTCCTGCATGAAGCCGAGCGTGGTGCCGGTGCCGTCGAGGTCCGTCTCGATCCACCCGTACGGCTGCGCGACGTGCGGGGCGCCCCTGGCCGCCAGCGCCGTGACGATCTCCAGCTCGGGGTTGACGCCGGGGATGAGGCGGCGGAAGAGCTTGCAGATGTAGGCGTCCCCGTACACGAGCGAGGTGTTGGACTGCTCGGCCCCCAGCACCAGGCTGCGCTGGGAGGTGTCGATGGTGGCGTCCGGCACGTGGCGCAGGCGCAGGCCGTTGCCGGCCGCGTCGTGGGCCATGCCTTCGAGGAGCCAGCTCATGCGCTCGGAGTCGTGGACGGCGTCGTAGAGGTAGGTGTCGCCCACGGTGCCGATGAGGGCGTGCGCCAGGCGGTCGGGGAGCTCCGTCCGCTCGCCGAGCAGGATCTGGTAGCGGTCGCGCGAGCCTTCCTGCCACACCGCGACGATCAGATGCCTGAGCCCGGACGTCAGTTCGACGTCCGATTCGATCGACAACTCGTCGATCGCGCGCCCCTTGCCGCCGAACCAACGCTGACGACCGATCCATGCGGCAAGGGGCTCGCTCAGCACGTCCTACTCCTCCTGGGTGATGGCCGGCGGGAGTGTGAACCAGTAGAACCCATGCCCAGGAAGCGTCAAAAGATACGGAAGTTCGCCAATTGCCGGGAATGGGACTCCACCCATGGTCTCCACGGGGGAGACGCCGACGAATCTCCGCAGGTCCAGCTCGACCGGCTGGGGGAAGCGTGACAGGTTGTTCACGCAGAGCATCCGGTCGTCCCCGAGCTCCCTGACGAAGGCGAGCACGCTGGGGTTGGAGGAGTTGAGCTCCGCGTAACCGCCCAGACCGAACACCGGGTGCCGCTTGCGGATGTCGATCATGCGCTTGGTCCAGTGCAGCAGCGAGCCGGCGCTGCGCTGCTGGGCCTCGACGTTGAGGCCCTGGTAGCCGTAGATCGGGTCCATGATGACGGGCAGGTAGAGCCGGCCGGGGTCGCAGTCGGAGAAGCCGGCGTTGCGGTCGGGGTCCCACTGCATGGGCGTGCGCACGCCGTCGCGGTCGCCGAGCCAGATGTTGTCGCCCATGCCGATCTCGTCGCCGTAGTAGAGCACGGGGGAGCCGGGCAGCGACAGGAGCAGCGCGGTGAACAGCTCGATCTGGTTGCGGTCGTTCTCCAGCAGGGGCGCCAGGCGGCGGCGGATGCCGACGTTCGCCCGCATGCGAGGGTCCTTGGCGTACTCGGCGTACATGTAGTCGCGCTCCTCGTCCGTGACCATCTCGAGCGTCAGCTCGTCGTGGTTACGGAGGAAGATCCCCCACTGGCAGTGCTCCGGAATTTTCGGCGTTTGCGCCAAGATTTCGGAAATGGGGTAGCGAGACTCCCGGCGTACGGCCATGAAGATGCGCGGCATCAGCGGGAAGTGGAAGGCCATGTGGCACTCGTCCCCGCCGCCCACCGGGTCGCCGAAGTACTCCACCACGTCCGACGGCCACTGGTTGGCCTCGGCGAGCAGCACCCGGTCGGGGTAGATCCGGTCGATCTCGGCCCTGACCCGCTTGAGGTACTCGTGGGTCCTCGGCAGGTTCTCGCAGTTGGTGCCCTCCTCCTCGAAGAGGTACGGCACCGCGTCCAGCCGGAACCCGTCGATGCCCAGGTCCAGCCAGAAGCGCAGGACCTCCAGCATGGCCTCCTGCACGTCCGGGTTCTCGTAGTTGAGGTCCGGCTGGTGGTGGAAGAAGCGGTGCCAGTAGTACTGGCCGCGCACCGGGTCGTAGGTCCAGTTGGACGTCTCGGTGTCGATGAAGATGATCCGGGCGTCCTGGTACTTCTCATCGGTGTCGGACCACACGTAGAAGTCGCCGAACGGCCCCTCGGGGTCGTGACGCGAGGCCTGGAACCACGGGTGGGCGTCGCTGGTGTGGTTCATGACGAGGTCGGCGATGACGCGCATGCCGCGCTTGTGCGCCTCGTCCACGAGCTTCACGAAGTCTCCCAGGTCCCCGAACTCGGGCAGGATCTTCATGAAGTCCGCGATGTCGTAGCCGCCGTCGCGCAGCGGCGACTCGTAGAGGGGCAGCAGCCAGAGGCAGTCGACCCCGAGCCACTGGAGGTAGTCGAGCTTGTCGATGAGCCCTCTGATGTCGCCCGTGCCGTCGCCGTTGGAGTCGGCGAAACCTCGGATCAGGACCTCGTAGAAAACCGCGCGTTTGTACCAGTACGGATCGCGCGGCTTCTCCTCGTCAAAGGTGTTGGGAATGGGTGTGGTTGAGCTCATGAGCCACTCCGGGAGTGGCTCATGACGGAGGCGCTTTCACACACGTTGAAGACTCCCCGCTGAATTCAGTTCTTACCGTGGCGCGGCTCGGACGGTGAGAATATGGGCAGGCTGGATGTGGGGATCGAGGCGCACGTAGTTGCTCTGCCGCCAGCGGTACGACTCGCCCGAGAGCTCGTCGTCCACGACGAACTCGGCGTTCCAGTCGAGTCCGATGGCAGGAAGGTCAAGGTCTACGGTCGCCTCGTGGGTATGGTGCGGATCCAGGTTGACGACCGCCAGCACCACGTCGCCCGGACCGTGCCTGCGCGTGGCCGGATCATAGGCGCCGGGAAGCCGCTTCGAGAAGCAGACGATGTCCGGCTGGTCGACTCTGTGGAACCGTAGATTACGCAATTCCTGCAGTGCCGGATGCGCTCTTCGGAACAAATTCAGGTGGGTGATGAAGGGCGCCAGGCTCCACCCTTCACGTTCGGCGGCAACCCAATCGCGAGGTTTGTACTGATATTTCTCGCTATCGAGGTATTCCTCGCTGCCGGGGCGTACCGGAATGTTCTCTATAAGCTCATATCCGGAGTAAACCCCCCAACTCGGCGAGCCGAGCGCGGCCAGCACCGCCCTGATCTTGAAGGCGGGGATACCGCCGTGCTGCAGGTATTCGTGCAGGATGTCCGGCGTGTTCACGAAGAGGTTCGGGCGCACGTAGGCGGGGGTCTCGTGGGAAAGCTCCATGAGGTACGACTCCACCTCCGGCTTGGTGTTGCGCCAGGTGAAGTACGTGTACGACTGGTGGAAGCCCACCTTGCCCAGCATGCGCAGCATCGGGGGCCTGGTGAACGCCTCCGACAGGAAGATCACGTCCGGGTCGGTGGTGTGGATGTCCGCCAGCAGCCGCTCCCAGAACCCGACCGGCTTCGTGTGCGGGTTGTCCACCCGGAAGATCCGCACGCCGTGGGCCATCCAGCGCATCAGCACCCGCTTGACCTCGGCGTAGATGCCCTCGGGATCCTTGTCGAAGTTGATCGGGTAGATGTCCTGGTACTTCTTCGGCGGGTTCTCGGCGTAGGCGATGGTGCCGTCGGCCCTGATCGTGAACCACTCGGGGTGTTCCTTCACCCACGGGTGGTCGGGCGAGCACTGCAGCGCGAAGTCGAGCGCGATCTCCATGCCCAGCTCTTTGGCACGGCCGACGAACACGTCGAAGTCCTCGAACGTGCCCAGGTCGGGATGGATGGCGTCGTGGCCGCCGTCCTCGGAGCCGATGGCCCAGGGCGAGCCGGGCTCGTCGGGCTCGGGGCTGAGCGTGTTGTTGCGGCCCTTGCGGAACGTCGTGCCGATGGGGTGGATCGGCGGCAGGTAGACGACGTCGAAGCCCATCTTGGCGATGGCGGGGAGGCGCTTGGCAGCAGTCTGGAAATTTCCGGATTTGGAGATGCCGAGCTCGTTGACGACCGCGCCTTCCGACCTGGGGAAGAACTCGTACCACGACCCGTACAGCGCCCGCCGCCGGTCCACCCTGATCTTGTGCGACTTGGACCTGGTCACCAGCTCCCGGAACGGGTGCGCCTCCAGCAGCGCGGCCGTCTCCGGCAGTTGCGCGATCGACAGCCGGGCCCTGGGGTCCAGCTCCTCGTCGCGGAGCGTGGCGGAGACCGACAGCAGGGCGGCGCGGTGCCCGCAGGCGCTGTCGCCGTTGCCGTTCCCCTTGGAGCCGCCGTGGGAGCCGCCGTTGGAACCGTTCGTGCCGTTCTTGGGCCGGCCGTTGGGGCAGTCGGCCGTACGCACGGCCTTCGCCGCCCGCTCGAAGAGCCGGGCGCCCTCCTCGCACATCAGATCGACGTCCATGCCGCGCGGGATCTTGATCTCGGCGTCGTGCAGCCACGTGCTGATCGGGTCGCTCCAGGCCTCCACCCGGAACAGCCAGTCACCCTCGGCAGGAAGGGAGACCTCCACGCCCCAGCGGTCGGTGCCCGGGGCGAGCTCGCGCATCCGTCTCAGACGGCCACGCTGCCCATCGGGCGAGGTGAGCACCACGCCCGCGGCCACGGCATCGTGGCCTTCTCTGAACACGGTCGCCGAGACCTCGAAGGTCTCGCCGGCGACCGCCTTGGCGGGCCATTGCCCGCAGTCGACGACGGGGGAGATGTCCGTGATGGGAATTCGTCCGATCATCGCATTCAAGGGTTGGCGACGGCGCGCTCGGTGCCGCCGGAGGCTTTCCGTGGGTGCAGACTCCGCGTCCCGGCGGTGAGCCGCTGGACGCGGACCACCGTGGTAGGAACGATCCTTGCATGTAAATTGTGGACAGCAGCGGATAGACCTCCCGAGTGTGTCCGCGGGAGTGCCAACAATCAGGAAAGTTGCCCCAATCGTCCGTCTTCATGCTTGTTCCCGGAAGGGGTTTGAACGGTCTTCATGGGGGTGAAGGACTGAGAGGTCCCTCCTAGCCCGTAGGGTGCAGAAACGTGAGAGCAATCCGCCGGTTTACCGTCCGCACCGTCCTGCCCGCGGAGCTGGCCGCCCTCGGCGAGCTCGTCCACAATCTCCGCTGGTCCTGGCACCCGGAGACGATGGACCTTTTCGCGGAGGTGGACGCCGCCCTCTGGGAGCAGGTCGGGCACGATCCCGTGGCCCTGCTCGGCGCCGTCACCCCCGCCCGGCTCAGCGAACTGGCCGCAGATCGCCGCTTCCTGCGCCGCCTCGCCGACGCGGCCGACGACCTACGCGAATACATGACCTCTCCGCGCTGGTACCAGACGCTTCCCGACGGGGCGCGGACCATCGCCTACTTCTCCCCGGAATACGGCATCGCCGCCGCGCTGCCGCAGTATTCGGGCGGTCTCGGCATCCTTGCCGGAGACCACCTCAAAGCCGCCAGTGATCTGGGCGTGCCGATCCTCGCGGTCGGCCTGCTCTACCGCCACGGCTACTTCACGCAGTCGCTGTCGCCCGAGGGCTGGCAGCTGGAGCACTACCCGTCGCTCGATGCCGGCGGCCTGCCGCTCAGCCTGCTGAAGGACGCCGGCGGCGAGACGGTCAAGATCCGCCTCGCCCTGCCCGGCGAGCGCGAGCTGCACGCGCAGATATGGGTGGCGCAGGTCGGCCGGGTGCCGCTGCTGCTGCTCGACTCCGACGTGGCCGAGAACGACACCGCCGCCCGCGACATCACCGACCGCCTCTACGGCGGGGGCACCGACCACCGGCTCATGCAGGAGCTGCTGCTGGGCGTGGGCGGCGTACGCGCCATCCGCGCGTACTGCAAGATCACCGGGCACCCCGATCCCGAGGTGTTCCACACCAACGAGGGGCACGCCGGCTTCCTCGGCCTGGAGCGCATCCGCGAGCTCACCGAGGCGCGGCTCTCCTTCGACGAGGCGCTGGAGGCGGTGCGGGCGGGCACGGTGTTCACCACGCACACGCCCGTCCCCGCGGGCATCGACAGGTTCCCCGTGGACATGATCGAGCGCCACTTCGGCGGCGCGAACGCCTGGCCGACCGTGCCCGTCGAGCGGATCCTGGCTCTGGGCGCCGAGGCCGATCCCACCCGGTTCAACATGGCCGTCATGGGCATGCGGCTGGCCCAGCGGGTCAACGGCGTCTCCGTGCTGCACGGCAAGGTCAGCCGGGAGATGTTCAAGGATCTTTGGCCCGGATTTGACCTGGACGAGGTGCCGATCGGGTCGATCACCAACGGCGTGCACGCGCCCACCTGGGTCGGCAGGGAGTTCATGGAGCTGGCCGAGCGCGAGCTGCCCTCGCTGCTGGAGCGGGCCCGCGGCTGGGAGGGCATCCAGAAGATCTCCGACGCCGACCTCTGGCAGATCAGGGGCACGCTGCGGCGGCGGCTCGTCGAGGGCGCCCGGGTGCGCCTGCGCAGGTCGTGGCGGGAGCGCGGCGCCTCGGACGCCGAGCTCGGGTGGATCGACGACGCGCTCGACCCCGACGTGCTGACCATCGGCTTCGCCCGGCGGGTGCCGTCGTACAAGCGGCTCACGCTGATGCTGCGCGATCCCCGGCGGCTCACCGAGCTGCTGCTCGACCCGGACAAGCCGGTCCAGATCGTGATCGCCGGCAAGGCGCACCCGGCCGACGAGGGCGGGAAGAAGCTGATCCAGCAGATCGTCAAGTTCGCCGACCAGGCCAACGTGCGCCACCGCATCGTCTTCCTGCCCGACTACGACATGGCGCTCGGCCAGCTCATGGTCCAGGGCTGCGACGTCTGGCTGAACAACCCGCTGCGCCCGCTGGAGGCGTCCGGCACCTCGGGGATGAAGTCCGCGCTGAACGGCGGGCTCAACCTGTCGATCCGCGACGGCTGGTGGGACGAGTGGTACGACGGCACCAACGGCTGGGCGATCCCGACCGCCGACGGCGTGACGGACGCCGACCGGCGCGACGAGCTGGAGGCCGCCGCCCTCTACGACCTGATCGAGCACGAGGTGTCCGACCGGTTCTACGACCGTCCCGTGGACGGGCTGCCGCGGCGCTGGCTGGAGATGGTCAAGCACACGCTCACCTCGCTGGGCCACAAGGTGCTGGCCGGGCGCATGCTGCGGGACTACGTGGTCGACCTGTACAACCCGGCCGCCGCCGCGGCCAACGCGCTGTCGGCCGACTCGTACGCGCCCGCGAAGGCGTTCGCGGCCTGGCGGGTCCGGGTCACCAGGGCCTGGCCAGGGGTGCGCGTCGAGCACGTCGAGGCCTCGGGCGTGGGGGACACGCCGGAGGTGGGCGCCTCCATCGAGCTGCACGCCACGATCGCGCTCGGTGACCTGGAGCCCGACGACGTGCTGGTCGAGGCCGCCTACGGCAAGGTCGGGCCGCACGACGAGCTGATGCGTCCGACGTACGCGAAGCTCACCGTCGCCTCGACGGACGACGACGGGCGGGCCCACTACACGGGCACGGTGCCGCTCGACCGTACGGGAGCGTTCGGATACACCGTGCGCGTCGTTCCTCACCACCCGCTCGTGGCCACTCCCGCCGAGCTCGGCCTGATCGCCGTGCCGGAGGAACCCGTGGGCATGACAAATGGCACATTGCGTTAATCAGGGGCCCCCGCGAACGGCATATCGCGTTAAACGGACGGCATAATCAGGGGGTGGACGACAGCGGGAACGGCTTGCGGGCCGACACACTGGTGGCCACGGTCCGCGGTGTGCTGCCGTCCCTGACGCCGGCCGCGCAGACCGTCGCCCGGCTCATCCTGGAGGACCCCGCGACGGTGGCCCGGAGCACCATCACGGAGCTCTCCGCTGCCTCGGGCACCAGCGAGGCCACGATCGTGCGCACGGCGAGGCTGCTGGGGTTCGCGGGATACCCGCAGCTCCGGCTGGCCTTAGCCGCTGCGGCCGCGCAGCCCGACCGGCTCGTGCCCGGCGACCTGGCGCCCGACGACCCGTTGTCGGAGGTCATCCAGAAGGTCGCGCGGGCCGAGTCGGAGGCGATCAACGACACCGTGGCCCAGCTGACCTCCGAGCGGCTGGGCCTGGTCGTGGACGCCATCGTGGATGCCCGGCGGATCGACGCGTACGGCGTCGGCGCCTCCGGGCTGGTGGCCGAGGACGTCGCGCAGAAGCTGCTGCGCATCGGGCTGTCCAGCCACGCCTTCCAGGACGCGCACCTGGCGCTGACCAGCGCGGTGCTGCTCAGGGAGGGCGACGTCGCGATCGGCATCAGCACGTCGGGGGAGACGCCCGACGTGATCGAGCCGCTGACCCGGGCCAAGGAGGCCGGGGCCACCACGGTCGCGATCACGAACAACCCGCGCTCGTCCATCGCGGAGCTGGCCGAACACGTGCTGATCTCCGCCGGGCGCGAGACGGAGTTCCGTCCCGGCGCCCTGGCCAGCCGGATCAGCCAGCTCCTCGTCGTCGACTGCGTGTTCGTCGGCGTCGCCCAGCGCACGTACGACTCCTCTCAGGAGGCGCTCGCGAGCACCAGGCGCGCCGTCAAGGAGTTCACCCGGAGAACGTCACCTGCACGTCGTCAGCCTTGACGAACATGACGCGGTGGCCGAACTGGATCTGCAGGTACTTCGTCTTGCCCCGCACCACCTTGTGGTCCTGGTCCATGGTGAACGTGACCGCCCGGTAGTACTCGGCCGGCGCCGCCCCGGCGAGCGTGTACTTCTCGCCTGCCGAGAACGTGTACTGCAGCGGGGTCACCGCCTGGTACGGGATGTCGGCCGGGTACGCCTCCTGCTCCGGGTACGCCCTGCCGTACACGGGGACGGTGGCCTTGCCCGGCTTCGGGGTGACCACGAGGCCCGCCGACGGGACGGCGGTCGGCGCGCTCGCCGGGTTGAAGAACCACGCCTTCTGGCCCAGGTACCAGATGGCCGTCCAGTCGCCCTGGCGGTCGGCGACCGCGTAGCGCTGGCCGGTGGTGGCGCGGGCGCTGTGGTCGTACACGCTGTAGAGGGACTCGCCCGTGGGGTGCTTGCCGATGTCCTTGACCAGCGGCGCGTCCGCCCTCGGCTCGGTGCGCAGCCAGACCGTGCTCGCGGGGAGCGGCGGGCAGGCGTTCGCCGGGTTCTTGCGGTCGCAGCCGTAGAAGTACGGCTTGTTCGTGGCGAAGTCCGGCTTGATCATGATCGAGCCGGAGTTGGGCCCGCCGAACCGGTGCAGCGGGGCGCCCATCAGCTGGAAGTAGTGCGCCCAGTCCCAGAACGGGCCCGGGTCCTCGTGCATCTGCTTCACGGTCGTGGGCAGCGTGCCGGGGACGTTGTCGTGGCCCAGGATGTGGGCGCGGTCGAGCGGGATGCCGTACCTGAACGCCAGGTAGCGGACCAGGCGGGCGCTCGAGCGGTACATCGCCTCGGTGTACCAGGTGCTGCCCTCGGCCAGGAAGCCCTCGTGCTCGATGCCGATGGACTTGGCGTTGACGTACCAGTTGCCGGCCTGCCAGGCGACGTCCTTGCCCTTGATGTGCTGGGCGATGTGGCCGTCGCTGGAGCGCACCGAGTACTGCCAGCTGGCGCCGTACTTGGGGTTCTCGTTCAGGTCGATGGAGGAGTCGAAGTATCCCTCCATGTCATGGATGATGATGTAGTCGATCTTCTGGCTGAACGGCCGGTTCGCCAGGTCGTAGTGCCCGTAGTCGTCCGGGGGCAGCTCCTGGTAGGCGGCCGGGATCCACTCGCACGAGACTGAGGCCGGGCACTCCACGCCGTCCGTCCTGGACGGGCGGAGACCGAGCTTCTCCAGCCACTTCTCGATCTTCTCCAGGTCCGGCACGGCCGGGAGCGCGACCCGTTGGCCGTCGTCCGTGGTGCGCGCTTCGCCGTCCTTGATCGTCGCGAACACCTCGTCGGCGAAGAACTTGGCCGCCCCGGCCTCCTGGGCTCCGGAGTACTTGGCGACGGCGCCGTACCACTCGCCGGGGTTGTCGCTCAGCGGCGCGCCGAGCGCCTTCTGGTAGTCGGCGAGCAGCGCGGCGCCGCCCCGGATGTTGGCGGCGTCGTCCGTACGCAGCCGCTCGTGGGTCTCACCGGTGAGCTGCGCGGCCTTCTCCATGGTGCGGAGGGAGGCGGGGATCGCGACGGTGGACGGCTGGGGTTCGGGGGCGGGCAGGGGCCGGGCCTCGTCGCCCCGGGCATCCTCCTCGCCGTCGCTGTGGTGGTTGGAGGCGGTGTACGCGGCGGCGTCGGTGAGATGCATGGGGCCGAACCCGGCGTCGTTGGACGGCTGCCCGGCGTGGGCCTCCCACCGCGACTCCAGGAAGGACACGCCGAGCAGGACGCTCTCGGGGACCTTGAACTCCTGCGCGGCGGCCGCGAAGGCCTGCTGCCGGTCGACGGGATCCTGGGCGTGAGCTGGGGCGATGCCGGACGTTAAGGGCAGCGCGGCGACCGCGGAGATCGCCAATAGGCGGCGCATGAACCACTCCTCGGGACTGGGGGGCACCTGGTGCAGATCAGCGTCTCAACATTTTCCTTCGTAGGCGAGATCTTTGCGAAGAGATTCTTCATCGCTTGACGCGAATTACCTCACAGCGGCCTGCACGGTCAGGGTGCCCGCGGCCGTGTCGATCGTGGCCTCCGTGCCGATGGGGATGGTCGGCGGGTCGTCGCCGTGCCCGGCCGGCAGACCGCCGAGGATCGGGACGCCGAGCCGGTGAAGGCGGTCGCGCAGCACGTCTACCCCCAGGGTCGGGCCGGCCACGTAGCCCCGCCGGCCGAAGCCGTGCTCTCCCAGCTCCACGCCGACGCCGACGCCGACGCCGACCAGGTCGGGGTTGGGCGGGGAAGCGGGGGAGACGGCCCGGAGGCGATCGCCGGCCATCAGGTTTATTGGGTGGAACGCGCGTGGTGATCGTGCGAGGCTCGCTGTGTGTCGGACTACTACCGTGACCTGGCCGTCGACTACCACTGGCTCCTCGCCGACGAGATCGTGAACCCGCCGGGCGTGATCGGCGGCACGTCCGTCTCCAGCCGGGAGTTCATCCAGTCCGTGGTCGCCGCCCTGCCGCCGGGCGCCCCCGTGCTCGACTGCGCCTGCGGCATCGGTGCGGACGCCATGGCGCTGGCGCACGCCGGGTTCCGGGTGACCGCCACCGACGGCAGCCCCGCGATGGTCGCGGAGGCGCGCCGCCGCGTGCCCGCCGGCGTGGAGCTGCTCACCTCCCGGTGGGAGGACCTGCCCGCCGCCGTGACCGGGCCGTACGAGCTGGTGCTGTGCCTGGGCAACTCCCTCGTCCACACGGGGTCGCGCGAGGCCATGGTGGCGGCGCTGTCGGGGATGCGGCAGGTGCTGTCGCCGACCGGCACGCTGATTGTCGACTCCCGCAACTGGGAGCTGCTCTATCGCGAGCGCCGGCGGATCGTGGTCGGCGACCGGGTGCGCGAGCGCGACGGCGTACGGTCCACCTGCGTCTACGTCTGGACCTTCCCCGAGAGCTTCGACGAGCCGTGCCTGGCCGAGATCCTGTTCGTCCAGGAGCACCCCGACGGCACGCTCAGCCACCACCGGCACACCATCGACTTCCAGCCGTTCACCCCCGCCGACCTGGAGGCGCGGCTCGACGAGGCCGGGTTCACCGTCGTCGGCTCGACCTACCGCCCCGAGAACCCGCAGTACGCCATCGCGGCTAAGGGATGAGCACGACCTTGCCGGTCGTGCGCCTGTTCTCGAGCGCGGCGTGGGCGGCCGCCGCCTCCGCGAGCGGGAACGTCTGCACGGCAGGGGTCAGCGTGCCGTCGGCGAGCGCCGCCAGCGCCCTGACCTCGTAGTCCGGCCGCGTGTGCGGCTCGCTGAGCAGCAGCATCAGGGCGTTGGTCACGGTGAGGCCGCGCTCCGTCACCGTCTGGGGATCCGGCTGGAAGTCCTGCCGGGAGGCGTTGCCGATGGTGACGTAGCGGCCGCCGTCGGCCAGCAGCTCGAACGCGGCCCGCGCCTTGTCGCCGCCGACCCCGTCGAGCAGGGCGGTGACCGCGCGGCCGCCCAGCTCCTCGGCGACGGTCTCCGCCCAGCCGGGCTGGTCGTAGTCGACGGCGGGGTCCGCCCCGAGGTCGCGTACGGCCGCCGCCTTCGCGGCCCCGCCCGCCGCGCCGACGACCCTGGCGCCGAGGCCGCGCGCGTACTGGACGATCAGGCGCCCGATGCCGCCGGCCGCCGAGGTCACCAGCACGACGTCGTCAGGGGTCAGCTTGGCCACGTCCAGGAACTGCAGCGCCGTCACCCCGGTGATGACCATGGCGACGGCCGACTCATAACCGGTGGTGATCGGGTGCACGGACGTCACGTCCGCGACCGCCAGCTCCGCGTAGCCGCCGGGGCGGCCGTACGCGGTCACCACGTCGCGCCCGATCCAGGACGGATCCACCCCGGGACCCACCTGGTCCACGCGCCCGGCCACCTCGGCGCCGAAGATCGCCGGGAGCTCGGGCAGCGGCGGCGTCATGCCGCCGGTGACCCCTGATCGCATGGTCGTCTCGATCAGGTGCACCCCGGCCGCCTTGACGGCGATGCGCACCTGACCGAGCCCCGGCTCGGGGTCGGGGACGCGCTCGTAGCGGAGGTTCTCGGCGGGGCCGAAGGTGTGCAGGACGACGGCATGCATGGCGCACTCCAGGAAGCGGCGGTCAACTCGTCCTCCGAGCCTGCAACCTCAACCTTGCTTGATGTCAACCGCGCTCGGTGTCAATGGGACTTGATGTCGACCGGGCTTGATGTCGACCGGGCTTGATGTCAACGGGGCCTGATGTCACCCGGTCATAGGAAGCCGCGGCCGGCGGCGGCGCGGGCGTACCCCTCGACTCCCATGAGGCGCTGCACCCGCGCCCCGGCCGCGGGCCACACGCTCGCCAGCCCGGCCGCGACGCGGACGGGCAGCGGCGCGACGTCGATCTCGGCGGCGTCGGTCAGGATGGCCCGGCACACCGCCCGCGCCACGTGCAGCGGGCTGCGCGTCATCCATGGGGGCACGGTCAGCGAGGTACGGGTGAGCATCCCGGCGTCGCGCACCAGCCCCGGGCAGATGACGGAAACGCCGACGCCATAGGGCGCCAGGTCCATCCTGGCCGCATGCCCGAACCCCCGCAGGCCGTGCTTGGTCGCGTTGTACACGGCGAGATGCGGATGCGCCATCTTCCCGCCGATCGAGCTCATGAACACCAGGTGGCCGCGCCCGTTGGACACCATCCGCTCGGCGGCCAGGCGGGCCATCACGAGGGGCACGCGCAGGTTGAGCTCCAGGTAGTGGTCGATCTCGTCGAGGTCGTGATCGGTCATCCGCGCGGGGGCGATGACCCCGGCGTTGGCCACCAGGATGTCGACCGGTCCGGCCTGTTTCATCATCTTCGCGATGGCCTTGCGACCGGTCAGGTCGGCGGGGACGGCACGTCCGCCCACCTCCGCGGCCAGCGTCTCCAGCATGCGGGCGTCGCGGCCGGTCAGGACCAGGCGCACGCCGTGCCGCGCGAGCGCGCGGGCCGTGGCCTGGCCGATGCCGCCGCTGGCGCCCGTGACCAGGGCGGTCGTGCCCGCCAGTTTCATCGGTCCTCCCGGAACGGGGTGAAGACGAGGGTCGCGTTGTGCCCCCCGAAGGCGAACGAGTTGGACAGCACCGGGCCGGGAACGATGGGGCGCGGCGCGGTCACCACGTCGACGGGGCAGGCCGGGTCCTGGTGGTCGAGGTTCGCGGTGGGGTGGACGGTGCGCTCGTGCAGCGTCAGCAGGCTGATCACGGCCTCGATGGCGCCCGAGGCCCCCAGGGCGTGGCCGATCACGCTCTTGCTCCCCGTGACGGGCACCGCGTACTCGCCGAACAGCCGCGCGATCGCCCGCGCCTCGATCTCGTCGTTGAGGCGGGTGGAGGTGGCGTGCGCGTTGACGTGGACGACGTCGGCGGCCGCGATCCCGGCATCCGCCAGCGCGGCACGCATGCAGCGGTACGCGCCGTCGCCGCCGGGGTCGGGGGCGGTGAGGTGATGGCCGTCGGACGTCCGGCCGTACCCGCTCAGCTCGGCGTACACGTGGGCGCCCCGGTCCAGGGCGTCCTCCAGGCGTTCCAGCACGAGGAACGCGGCACCCTCACCCAGCACGAACCCGTCGCGGCCGGCGTCGAAGGGCCGGCTGGCGCGTTCGGGCTCCGACGCGCGGCGCGACAGCGTCCCCGCCCGCCCGAACCCCACCAGCGCGCTTGCCCGCACACCCGCCTCCATGCCGCCCGCCAGCACCACGTCGGCCGTCCCGTCGCGGACCAGCCGCATGCCCTCACCTATGGCGTGGCTTCCGGAGGCGCACGCGGTGGCCACCGCCATGCTCGGGCCGAGGAACGCGTGCCGGATGCTGATCTCCGCGGCGGCGGCGTTGTGCATGCTCATGGGGATGTGCAGGGGGCCCGGCCAGGCGCGGCCGCGCTCGTCCAGGGTGCCGAAGGCGACCTCCTGGGTGGCGACACCGCCGTACCCGGTCCCGGTCACGACGGCCCGCCGCTCGGGCGCGGCCGGCGGGTGACCGGCATCGGCCAGGGCGTCGGTCGCCGCGCAGAACGCCATCCGCGTGACCCGGTCCATCCGGCGGGCGTCCCTGGGCTTCACGTAGCCGTCGAGATCGAGGTCGGGCACCTGGCAGGCGAAGTCCACGGGCAGGCCCTCGGCGTCGAACGAGGTGATCGTACGTGCCGTCGAGCGGCCGGCCAGCAGGGCGGCCCACAGCTCCTTGGGATGGGCGCCCGCCGGGGTACGGACGCCCATGCCGGTGACGGCCACCCGGGCGCGCACCGGACCTCCGCTGGATCGCATGTCCCACATGGAAGCGATCATCGCACGCATTGTCACGAAAAGTAGCGCGACAACTCCGTAGTGTCGCTGACCTTCCTCCCATCCTCACCCGCCAACCCGGCAACCGCCCCGACCCTCCAGCCCTTCGGCGCTGAGAAGTCTTGGAGACCTCCATCAACACGGCAGATACCGTTCACCGACACGGCAGATACCGTTCACCAACGGAGCAGCACGGTCCCTGCGCTGACCCCGCTGGCCACCCCCACCAGGGCGACCAGGTCGCCCCGCTGCACCCGGCCCGACTGGACCGCCTGGTGCAACTGCACGGGGATCGTGGAGGCGACGAGGTTGCCGTGCTCGGCGATGGTCACCACCACCTTCCCCAGCGGGATCCCGGCCGCCTCGCAGAAGGTGTGCAAGGACGACAGGGACGCCTGATGCACGCAGATCGCCGCCATGTCGTCCCAGTCGAGCCCGCGTTCGGCCAGCGGCGCCCGCAGCACGGACCGGTCGAGCTTGTGCACCCCGACGGCCAGCCCCACGGGATCCACGGTGAACGCGCCGACCTGGTAACCGGCCGAGGCGGAACGCGTGACCGGCAGGACGGCGGCGTCCCAGTGCGCCGAGCTGGCGCAGAACCGGTGCCCCAGCACCCCGGGCACCGCGCTGGCCTCCAGCAGCATGGCCGTCCCCGAGTCGGAGACGGTGTAGGAGGGCCCGGCGGCGGCGAAGTCCTCTGCCGACTCGACCTGCCAGCGGATGGCCGGCGTGGCGACCTCCCCGCACACGATGAGGACCGTGCGGTAGCGGCCGGCCGTGATGAACGTGTCGGCCAGCTCGATCGCGTTCAGAACGCTGTTGCATGCATTGCGTACGTCGAATACCGGGCAGCTCGCCCCCAGCTCGGCGGCCACCATGTGCGCGGTGGCGGGCTCGACGGCGTCGACGCTCACCCCTGCGTAGATGATCAGATCTATGACGGGCGGGACGTGCCCGGTCTGCTCGAGCAGGGTACGGGCGGCGGCCGCGGCCATCCCGGCGGCCGTCTGACCGGGAGCGGCGACGTGCCGCCGCTCCACGCCACTGGCTTGCTCGATGACACCGCGGGGGATGCGCGTGCCCGGATTGCGGGCGGTCAGCAACTCTTCCAGCTCCGGCGTGGTCAGGCTCTCCTCGGGCAGGTGCACCGCCACCCCGGCCACATGGGAGTACCGCCTCGGGTACGGCTCGGACTGCGCGGCCACGCCCATCCCCCCTCAAGATCAGGTGCTGCTCAGGATAGGTACGCGGCACCGGGGACGCCCGTCGCGACCCTCGAAACTTGATCAACTCCTTAACGGCGGGTCCCGCGTCACGAGTGCCCATTTATCGGGCCACCGGCCACGCTAAGTGCCAAGACTGCTACGAGGAAGGGTTCGATGTGAGCGACGAGGAGATCTTGGCGGTGGTGCGCGACCGCTGTGTCAGCATCCTGAAGGTCCACCCGAGCCGGGTCACGCTGGACGCGCGGCTCCGAGAGGACCTGGAGGCCGACAGCCTGGACCTCGCCGAACTCCACGTCGCCATGGAGGACACGTGGGGCCCGATGCCGCACGAAACCCTCGCCGGTGTATGCACGATCGCCGACGTCCTCACGCGAGCCCGCCTCTTGACCGGGACACGTGCATGAAGAACGCCCCAGGTGTCCCGCCTCTCGGCTGGGCGCGTGCAGGGCGCTCGCGCTGCGCCGCCTTCTCGGTGGGTGTGCAGGGCGCTCGCGCTGCGCCGCCTTCTCGGTGGGTGTGCAGGGCGCTCCTGCTGCCCCGCCCCTGGCTGGGGCATGTGAGGCTCCGCAGCCCCCCACCGTCGGGGGGCGTATGTGAGGGAAGCTCACGCGGCCCCGCGCCGTCGGGTGGGCGTATGTGAGGGGCACTCACGCGCTCCCGCGACGCCGGGTGGGCGCTCGCGCTCACGCGCGCTCCGCCCCAGGTGGGCGCGGCTTGGGTGCTCATGCTGGGGTGCCTCATCGCCGGGACGCGGGCACGGGCGTGATGTGCGCGGGCGCCTCAGCGGCGACGACGCGACTTTGATCTTCTCGTCAGCCACGGAGGAAGCAACATGTACAAGCATGCTCTGACCGCGACCACCCTCGGCGCCGCCCTGCTCTCAGGCCCGGCCGCCACTGCCGACACTCTGCCGAACGCCGGCCAGGAGGGGAAAGTCTGCGTGAAAATCCCGGTAACGGCCATCGCTCAGTCCTTCATGGATTTCGTCGCCTCGGGTGACCTGACGATTCCCGTGGAAAAGATTGCGAAGGGAGACGGGATTTCCGCTTCTGACTTCTTCCGCGGCAAGCTGCCGAAGGACGTCACCGTCATGGAAAGAACGCCATGTTAGTCGGGTGCAGCTCCATTGCAGTGACTTGCTGCCCTGGGCTGCTTGATCGCGTTACCGGCTTCTACCGTGGTTGCAGGCGTGCGAGGCGGTGGTGGAGAAGATCCTGGGTGGACAGGGCCGGCTCACCGCCGATCCCGTGCCGGGTGGCGAGGATGCCGATGCCGCCGTGACACGGCAGGACGGTCAGGGCAGCGAGGCTGAGGTGATGCGGCAGGGCGTGGTGACGATGCCGCCTTGACGTGAGGGTCTGGAGCCTTCGGTGTTGCCGCCGGCGTATCGGGATGTGCTGGAGGTGCCGGGCGGGCGATGCGGGCGGGGAAGATCTCGGCAGCGGGGGTGAGCCGGCCGCGGTGGTGGAGGGCCTGCGGGGCAAGCTCACGCGGCTGGTGGAACGGGGCCGGCTGACCCAGGATGAGCCCGGGCTGTTCGCCCTGACCGAGCAGGCCCGTCGGCGGATCTCCCAGTAGAGGGCAAGGAGGGGCAGACGGTGCCGGCCCGTCACCGTGATGTGCGGGTGATGGTGGTCGGCCGTGGCTCTTGCTCGCCGGAGGTTCGAGACGGGCGGGCCGTCGGCTGGCGCAGCTACAGGATCATCTGGATCTGCACGGACCGGGAGGAGGCCCGCCTGGCGGCCGGGCTTGGGGCGGGGCGGCTGGAGAAGGGCTGCCTCGACGACGTGATCGCCGATCCGACGGCCCGGACGACCGATCGAGGCGACGCTCTCAGCCGCCGTGGCCCGCCACCTGACCAGCCACCGCGCATTCCTGCGCCATGGCCAGGCGTTGGAGCAGGGCTGGCCGATCGCCGCCGGCGTCGTGGAGGGAAGTGCCCGCTACCTTGCCGGCGACCGTCTGGACATCACCGGAGCCGGTGGGGACTGGCCGGAGCCGCGAATTCGGCGTGGCCGGCCAGCAGGTCGTCGAAGAAGTCGATGATCGGCGGTTGCGTCCCCGCGGCATCGTGGCCCACCCCCGGGACCACGGCCTTCCTGACCGTGGTTCGGTGCCGTGCCAGGCTCCCGGCCAGGCGGTCGAGTTCCTCCGGGCGGCTGCGGCCGGGGTCGCCCATGGCGGCCAGGTCGGCCCGCCCGTCGTCGTCACTGCCGATGACCAGCAGCACCGGCACCCGGGCGACCGCGGCGAGGTCCACCGTGATCCCGAATCGCCGCTGGGTGTCGCCGATGCCGGTCGGCCAGGTGAGCGAGTGGTCGAGCAGGGTGACGGTGCCCGGCGCGCTCACCGCGACGGCGGCGAGCCGATCCGGGTGGAGGTAGAGGAACCGGTGGGCGAACTGACCGCCACCGGAGTGCCCGCACATCAGCACCGTGTCCACCCGCGCGTTCCACCGGACCCGGACCTGCTCCAGGATCTCGAGCAGCACCAGGTCGAACCGGATGCCGTGGGCGTCGATGGTCTTGTAGTTGTGCACGTCGTCCGGATCGTCGATGCCGACCGGGAACAGTGGTGTCACGACGATGAGATCGTGGCGGTCGGCAAAGGGAATGAGTCCCTCACGCAACGCGCCGACGTTGCGCCCGGTGCCGTGCACGGCGACCAGCACCGGCATCCGGGCATCGGGAGTCCAGCTCCTGGGGACGTAGGCGCAGTAGCTGCAGCGCGGTTCGGTCGGCGCGACGAAGAACGGTGTGCGGCCGGTCAGCAGCCGACGGCCCGGGTGCCCGGCAGGCAGGTCTTCGACACGGATCACGGGATCTCCCTTTCAGGTCGAGGTAGGAGGACCAGGGCGTTCGTGAGGGTGGTGACGGTCGGCGCCAGGTCGACGTTCCAGATCTCGTCGAGCATCCGGCGGCACCGCGCCGCCGTCGTCAGCGGTTCCACCAGGGCAACGAACTTCTTCTCGAACTGCTCGTCGGTCATCGGCGTCCGGTGGCCACCGGGGGCGTCGTGGACCTCGCGGACGAGCTCGTCGCCGGAGGTCAGGCTGATGGTGACCCGGTTGGGGATGAGGGCCGGAAGCATCGCCGTGAGAACCGGGTCCTCGCGGACCTCGACGCGGGCCATCAACGCCCCGACGGCGGGGTCGGTGAGCTTGTCCGGATCGTACGAGGACGCCGTCAGCTCCCCGTCGACGAGCACCCGGGCCACCGTGTACGGGAGGCTGTGGTCGGCGGTCTCGCGAGTGGTGGGGCGCCACTTCTCCGGGGCCTTGCCCAGGATCGTCCACCCGATGTGCGTAGTGTCGACGACGATGCGGTCGATCTCGCCGAGGTCGGCGATCTTCTCGCGCAAGGCGAGCGCCGCCCACACCGCTGTCTGCATCTCACCGTTGGTGGGCAGCAGTTTGGTGAGCGTCCGGGATACGGCGTACGGGCTGCCGGAGGTGCGCGGGAACTCGAGCGGCTCCAGGACGAAGGAATCGCTCACCTGCCGCATGAACCCCATCTCGCCCTCGAAGATCGGCGCGGGCCCGGTGAACCCTTCCCTGGCCAGCCAGGCGGAGAAGACACCGTTCCGGGCGGCGTTCGGCGCTGAGGATCCCTTCCACCATGACAGTTCGCCCGCCCGGACCTGACGCATCGCGATGTGCCCGTTCAGCGCGATGTTGACCGCCTGGGTGAGCTGCCGGGCGTCCAGGCCCATGAGCTTGCCCGCGGCGAGGCCGGCGGCCACGAGCACGTAGTTCACGTGGTCCCACCCGCGGCGGTGGAGATTCGCGGCGTCCTGCAGCCTGACCTGTACCTCGTAGGCGAGCGCGATGGCTGTGACGAGGTCCCGCCCGGACTTCCCCTCCGCCTCGGCGACCGCCAGGCACGCCGGAATGTTGTCACTGGGATGCCCGGGCTCGAGCCCGAGGTACCCGTCGTTGAAGTCCAGGTGGCGCACCATCGTTCCGTTGACGAACGTGGCGACGTCCGCGGTGGCGCCGTGTCTCGTGCCCAGTACCGTCGACGGGCCCGGGGGAAGGGCACGCGCGAGACGTCGCGCCGCGCGGCTGGGCTCGGCGTCGAACGCACCGAGCCCGCAGCCGAGGCTGTCGACCAGGCGTTGCCGGACCGTGTGGATCGCGTGCTCGCTGAGGTCGTCGAAACGCAGCTCAGCCGCCCAGGAACCGAGGTCGTCAGCGATCACGGTCGGCCGGTCGCTTGATCGGCATGCGCGCGAGCGGGACGTGGTGCTGGCCGGCGTGCATGTCGCGGTCCCGGAGCGATCCCTGGCTGATGGGACGAGGAAAGGAGATCTTCACCACGTTCAGCGACGGGATCCGGAATATCTGGACCGTGCTCTCCTCGACTCGATAGAGCTGGGCGATCACGCGTTCGTTCAGGAAGGACTCGTCCGCGGCGATCCGGTAACCGTCGGCGTCGCGCAGGAAGAGCTCCATGGTGACCCAGAACGGGCCCGCGTTCTTGGACCGGACCTCGTGGGCGAGGTCCGCCAGGGTGGTCTCAGACATCCGCGTTCTCCCCCATCTCGATGCGGAACAGGCTCGTAGGGTCGGCGCAGTCGACGACGTGGTTCAGCACGAACTCGTACGCCGCGCCGCGCTCGACCTCGGCCGGAGAGGACGCGAACGCGAGGCTCGGCAGGTAGTCCATCGCCGGCGTCGGCAGGTGCAGCATCAGCGGGTTGGCGACCTTGGCGATCGCCGTGGCCGTCGCCTGGTCGGGCGCGTTGACCAGCAGCATCACGCCCACCTCCCGCGGCGGCCCGGTCTCGGGCTCGAGGTCGTCCAGCACCGCGTTGTGGCCGTAGAGGCGTAGGTCGAAGGCGTACTCGTCATCGGCCAGCCCCAGCGTCTCGCACACCCGCCGCCTGATCATCGTGCGCATCAGATCGGCCCAGGCGTCGATGTCGGCGAGGATGAGCGGGTCTCTGATCGCGGTGAACGACATGGTCTCGTAGCCGGTGATCCGGGCGCCTTCCAGCTTGATCGTGTACTGGTCGGCGACGTGGAACCTCGACCCCTCGACGCGGACGATCCGGTCGTCGATCGCGGTGTACCGCGCGTCCCGGACGTCGAGGGTGCCGTCGGGTTCCCGCATCTCGAACGGGTTGGCGGTCTCGTAGAGCATGTGGGCGGCCACCGAGATCGGCGTGCACGACACCGCGGGGTCGAGCGGCTCGATGGTGAAGCCGCCGGCGTCGACGGTGGCGAGGACTCCGCCCGCGCGCGGGTTGCTCGTGCACTGACCGCCGCACTCGACGATCTTGGCGGCGTGCCACGTCGGCCCGGCGGGCATGCCCTTCATGAGCGGGTAGGCGGCGGCCACCGCCGTGTCGGTGGCCCGGCCGGCGAGCACGACCTGGGCGCCGGCACGGAGTGCCGCGACGATCGGTTCGTGGCCCATCGCGCCGACGATGTGGGTGCAGCTTTCGAGGGTCTCGGCCCGCAACCGTCCCAACGGTGGCAGCGGGTGGATCCGGCCGGCGTCGAGGTGCTCCTTCAGCTCGGCCGCGTTCTGCTCGCTGTAGATCCGCGCGACCTTCAGGTCCAGGCCCTCCTGCGCCATCACCTCTGCCGCGATCCCGGCGACCCAGTCGACGCCGCTGTCGGTCCCGCTCGTACCGCAGGAACCCACGATCACGGGTATGCCCGCGCCGGCCGCGGCCGTGAGCAGGCTGCGCAGGTCACGTGCCACCGCCTTGGCTGTCGTCTTGGGGGTCGCGGAGCCGAGGTAGTAGGGGCCGGAGTCCGTCGACCCGGCGTCGATGCTGATGACGTCGGCACCCAGGGCGATGCCGCGCTCGATCGTCGCGTGGTCCCAACCGGCGCCGAGCATGCCGCTCGGCGACAGGACCCGGACGGATTTGACGCTGTCCATATCCCTCTTTCTCTTTGTGTCAGTTCACCGGGAACCGTGCTCGGCCTTCGAGCGCCGCGACGAGTTCCTCGGCCCCTCCGCGCCCCGCGGCGGCTCGTGCTTCGGCGGTCTGCCCGGCCAGGTGGGAGTAGACGACGATGCCGTCGACGCCGCGCAACGGGCTGCCCGGCGGCAGCGGCTCCTCGCTCACGACGTCGAGCGCGGCGCCCGCGATCTGTCCCGTCCGTACGGCCGCGACGAGCGCGTCCTCGTCGACGATGGCGCCACGCGCGGTGTTGACCAGCAGCGCGGTCGGCTTCATCCGCTTGAACGCCGGCTCGCCGAGGAGGCCTCGGGTCCGTTCCGTGAGCGAGGTGTGCACCGAGACGTAGTCGGCGGCGGCCAGCAGCTCGTGCAGGTCGACGAAGCGGACCGAGGGGTCGCTCCGCAACCGCGCCGGCACGCCGGTGGCGCAGACCACGCTCATGCCGAAGGCGCGAGCCAGCGGCACCACCGCCCGCGCCGTCGCGCCGTAGCCGATGAGTCCGAGGGTCGCCCCCCGCAGTTCGCGTCCGTCCTCACGTGGCCAGGCTCCCTGCGCCACACCGTGTGCGGACTGCACGAGACGCCGGGCGCCCGCGAGCAACAGGCCCATGGTGTACTCGGCGACGGCGTTGGCGTTGATGCCGGGCAGGTTGCTCACGCTGATCCCCAGCCGGGTCGCGGCGGCGACGTCGATCGAGTCGTAGCCCACGCCTGTCCGCACGATGACCCTCAGCCTCGGCGCGCGGGCGAGGACGTCGGCCGTCAGCGGTTCGTTGGCCACCAGCGCGGCGTCGATCCCGGCCAGCGCCGCCACGAGCTGCTCGGGATCGCGCCGGCCGGCCAAGGGCAGGTGCACGGTCTCCAGCCCGGAGCGTCTCAGGAACTCGTCGACCTCGTCGCCGGGGCGGAGGTAGTCCGTGGTGATCAGCACGCGGGTCGCCGTCACAGCGCCCGCCCGGAGGAGGAGCGTCGTTGCAGGGCGCTGACGCGCGCGACCGTCAGCATGGCGATGACCGCGATGATCGACACGTGGACCAGCAGCAGGGACCAGCTCGTCAGGTCGACCATGCCGCCGACCACCGCCGGCCCGAGGAAGCCGCCGCCCACCCATCCGACGGTGTAGAGACCGGTGTAGGTGCCGACCACGCCGTCGGACGGGGCGAGGTTCCACAGGACGACGACGGCGTTGACCAGGAACGAGGAGGCACCCGCAGCCGCGACGCACAGACCGATCACCGCACCGGTGGGCGTCTGCACCACGGTGCCGAGCACCAGGCCGGCGGCGAACACCGCCATCCCGGCCATCATCACGCGCAGCCGGCCGAAGCGCTCCGCGAGCATCGCCACCGGGTAGGCCGCCACGATGAAGGCCACCCCGCTGGGCAGGGTCAGCCCGCCCGCTTCGCCGCGGGACAGGCCCAGCGCCTCCATGCCGTACGGCGTGACGAGGGCCCGGGAGGCGGCCCACGCACCGCCGAAGAGCAGGATGGACACGATGAGCCACAATCTGCTGCGGTCCTGGTCCCGCACGATGTCGAGCACGACGTCCCGCACCCGCACGTCCGCCGGCGCCGTACCCCGCCGCTCGCGGTCCTCCTCGAGAGCCGCCTGGTAGGCCGGGGACCGGCTGTCCCGCAGCTTCGCGGCGAGCACGATCATGGACGCCATCATCAGGACCGGGGGGATCGCGAACGACGACTTCGGGAAGTCGTCGATCAGGAAGATGCTGATCAGCGCCGCGACCATCACGGTGAGGCTCGACGCGATCTTGACCGCCGCGTTGGCCCGGCTCCGGCGCTGCGGCGGGATGAAGTCCGGGAGCAGCGACTCGGCGATGGGCTTGAACGAGTTCGCGACCAGCGCGTAGGCGAACATCACCAGGACCAGCAGCGGCAGCGTGGCCGCGGCATGCGGGATGGCGAGGAACAGCAGGGCCGCCAGCGGCATCCCGACCACGAGATACGGGATACGTCTTCCCCACGGGGTACGGGTGTTGTCCGACCGGTTGCCCATCCACGGCTGGATGAAGACGCCGAGCAGGTTGTCCATCCCCATGAGCAGACCGACGAGCGCGGCACTGCCGATGTGCTCGCGCAGCAACGGCGGTACCTGCGCGTCGTAGAGGTTCCACGTCGACTCCTGCGCGAAGACCGCCAGGGAGACGAAGAATGTGATCCGTCCTGCTCGCGTGCGCTGCCCGCTCGTCGTCGACATGGACACGTTCCCTTCGTTGTGGCGAGCACAACGGTACGTTTGCTATAGCAAAATGGTCAAGAGTCGCAAATTTACTTTGCAATGGCAGATAGACTGTTCGAATGGCGGACGAGACGTTGAAGGGCCTGACGGCCAGCACGCTGGCCGACCGCGCGTACCGCGCCATCCGCGACGCGATCACGATCGGAGAGCTACGTCCCGGTCAGAAAGTCACCGAACGGGGGCTCGCCGAGCGGTTGTCGGTCAGCCCGACGCCGGTACGCGAGGCCATCCGGCGCCTGGAGCAGGACGGCCTGCTCGAACGGACGGGACCGCGGACGGTGCAGGTGGCCACGTTCGGCGACGTCGCGATACAGGACCTCGCCGAGGTCGAGGTGGCCCTGCGCGGGATGGTGGCCCGCTTCGCCGCCCGGCACGCCTCCCAGAAGCAACTCGACCAGCTCGACGCCATCCTCGACGAGGCCGACGACCTGCTGATCCTCATCAAGCAGCGGCAGAAGGCCGGGCAGGAGCCGGCGCGGCACCTCGGCCGGCTGCTCGACGCCATGCAGCGCTTCAACGAGGTCGTCGAGTCCTGCGCCGGCAACCCGGTCCTGGTGCGGCTGCTCGACCAGACCCGGGTGTTCTCATGGCCGGAGCGCCGGGCCAGGCTGATCGAACGGATCCGCCATGACACCGAGTTCGGCCTGCACCGCTACACGAGCCATCGCGCGCTCGTCCGGGCGTTGCGGGCGCGTGACTCGGCGGCGGCCGAGGCGCTCGTGATCGAGGACGCCCGCGGCGGGCTCGGGGACCTGCTCGCCGCGCCCAGGGCCTCCGTCGCGCAGCCCTGAAGAACCATGACCCGCGGTCAGCGCGCGAGGCTGACGAGGAGGGTCAGGTCACGGTCGACCTTGATGCGGCACTCCGGTCCGAAACAGCACGAGGACTCGCGCTCCTCGAAGACCGCCGGCCCGGTGAGCTCCGTTCCCGGCCGCAGGCGGTACCGGTCCCAGACTGTCGCCCGGAGCCGGCCGTGCCCGGGGAACCACACGTCGCGTACGCCGCGCTGGGGATCTCCGGCGACCGGTGCGCATCCCAAGGGGACGTCGTGGCCCGGCAACTGCGCGGAGAGCCGCCAGTTGACGACCTCTGCGGGTCCGTCGAGGGAGCGGCCGAACGTCGCGCGGTAGGTCTCCTCGAATGCGCGGTGGAGGCGTTCGACGTCCGTCCGGGCGAGGTCCGCTCCGGAGAGCCCGATCTCGATCTCGAAGCCCTGCCCCGCGTACCGCATGTCGACCGACCGCCGGATGCGGACCAGATCCGGACGGTCCGGCCGCAGCACCGCGGCGGCGTGCGCGGACATCTCGTCGTAGACGGCGGCCACGCGGTCCCACTCCACGTCGGCGAGGGCCGACGGCAGGCTGCGCGCCTGGTCCACCGTGGGTGCGGCGGCGAGGAATCCGTAGGCGGACATGACGCCGGCGCGAATCGGGACAATGATCCGTGCGATCTTCAGCTGCTTCGCCAGACCGTACGCGTGCACCGGGCCGGCTCCGCCGAACGCGACGAGGGCGAAGCCGGCGGGATCCCTGCCGTGCTCGGACAGGTGCATCCGGGCGGCGGACGCCATGCTGGCGGTGGCCACCTCGACGATGCCCGACGCGGCGGCGACCCGGTCGAGGCCGAGCGGCCCGGCCACCTCCCGGTCCACCGCCTTGTCGACCTCGGCGGTCCGCAGCACCATCTCCCCGCCGAGGAAGGTGGCCGGATCGAGGTAGCCGAGCACGAGATCCGCGTCCGTGACGGTCGGATGGTCCCCGCCCCTGCCGTAGGCGACGGGCCCCGGCACGGACCCGGCGCTGCGCGGGCCGACCTTGAGCAACCCCAGGGGGTCGGGCGCCGCGATCGAGCCGCCACCCGAGCCGATCTCGATCATGTCGACGACGGTCAGCCGCAACGGCAGTCCCGAGCCGGGCTTGAACTTGTCGACGCGCCCCGCCTCGAAGTCGTGCTTGCGGCGAGGCTCACCGCCGCCCACGATCGCGATCTTGGCCGTGGTGCCGCCCATGTCGAACGAGACGACGTTGGGCTCACCCAACCGGCGTGCCACGGCGGCAGCGGCGATCGCACCCGCGGCGGGACCGGACTCGAGCAGGCGGAAGGGAAACGCCTTCGCCTCGTCCAAGGTCGTGACTCCGCCCCCGGACAGCATGATGTGCAGCGGCGCGTCAACGCCCATCGCGAGCAGGTCGTCACGCAGCGCGTCGAGGTAGCGCACCATCAGCGGTTGCACGTAGGCGTTGAGGCATGCGGTGCTCGCCCGTTCGTACTCGCCGATCACGGGAGCGACCGCGCTGGAGATCGTGACGGGAAGCCCCGGGTGTGCCCGCGCGAGCAGTTCCCGCACCCGCCGTTCGTGCTTGTCGTCGCGGTAGGAGTGCAGCAGGGACACAGCCACCGCCTCGACGCCTCGATCGAGGAGCTCCCGCGCCTGTGCGAGCACCTCGCCCTCGTCCAGCGGCTCGAGCTCGGTGCCGTCGGCGGCGACGCGGCCCCGCACCCCGCGGCAGAGATGCCGCGGGACCAGCGGATCGGCGGGGCGGGCGAGGAGGTCGGTGGTGTCGAACCGGATCTCCCTGGCCATCTCCAGGGTGTCGCGGAAACCCCTGGTGGTGAGCAGTCCCACGACGGCGCCGGTGCGCTCGAGCAGGGTGTTGGTCACCAGGGTCGTGCCGTGCACCACCCCGGCGAGGTCGCCGACCGGCGTGGCGGTCTCCGCCAGCAGACGCGAGATGCCCGCGGTGATCGCCTCGTTGGGGGCATGCGGCGTGGTGGGCAGCTTGCCGGGCCACGTCAGGTTGCGTGCCGGGTCGTGGAGCAGCAGGTCGGTGAACGTGCCACCGACGTCCACCCCGATCCGGGCCGTGCGGTTCATCGGTGATCGCCAATCTGTTCAGGTTCAGCCGTACGCGGACGGACGTAGCCGTCCAGCTCGTCGGCCACGACCAGGTGCGGCTCCCGGTCCTCCGGCGCGCCGAATCCTCCGCCGCCGGGAAACGAAATGAGCACGGAGGCGCCCGCGGCCAGCTGGGAGATCGACTTCAGGGGCAGGCGTTCCCCCGTGTCCAGCACCGCGTACGCCGTCGCCCCCGGCCGCCCTCCGGCGAGCCCCAGGGCCGGGTGACGTTCGCGGTCCCCCAGCAGCACCATCTGCACCGGACGACGGGTCGGGTTGTGCACCTCGATGTCCTGCCCCAGCCCGCCGCGGCGCCGTCCGCCACCGCCCGAGCCGGCCCGGAGCTCCTTGCGTACGAACCGCAGCGGGGACGCGACCTCGAACGCCTCGACACTCCCGCTTCCGGAGTTGGTCGGGAAAGCGGTGGTCGAAAGCCCATCCCTGTCCTTCGAGGCGCCCATGCCGGCGTTGGCGAACAGCATCTGCGAGAAGGGGCGACCGGCGTCGTCGACACCGGAGAACCGGACGCGGAGCGCGGGCGCTCCGCCGCTGTCGGCGATGACCCGGTCGGGCAGCACCGGCGCGAGCGCCCGGTAGATCGCGCACGAGAGGAGGTGCCCGGTCAGGTGGCGGGCGACGACCGGCGCCGGAAAGGTGGGATTGACGATCGTGCCCGCCGGGGCGGTCACGCTGATCGCCTGGTAGGAGCCCCAGTTCGTCCGCGTGGCCGGATCGAGCAGGATCTTCAGCGGATACATCGAGTATGCGCGCGTGTAGTTCAGGGTGGAATTGGTCGAGTACGGCACCTGGGCCGAGCTCCCGGCGTAGTCGATCGCGATCGTGTCATCGCCCACCGTGACGGCGCACTCGATGTGCGTCGGGTGCCCCTCGACACCGTCGGCGTCCACGCCCGCCCGGTAGACGCCGTCCGGCAGTTCGCGGATCGCCGCCCGCAGCGCGGCATCGGCCAGCGCGTGGACCTCGGCGGCGAACCGCTCGAAGTCCGGTTCGCCGAAGTCGTCGAGGAACTCCCGCGCCCGCCGCCGGCACACCGCGTGTGCGGCGGCCTGCGCCTCCAGGTCGCCCCACAGCTGGTCGGCGAGGCGGACGTTGGCCAGCAGGAGGTCCTTGACGCCCTGTTCCACCCGCCCGGCCCGGAACAGCCGCGACGGCGGGATCAGGAGGCCCTCCGAGATCAGCTCGGTGGCCCCCAGCGACGGCGTGCCGCCGATGTCGGGGGAATGCGCCGCGGTCCCGGAGAAGCCGACGAGCACACCCTCGTGGAAGATCGGGGTGATCATGGCGATGTCGGGCAGGTGTCCCGTCGCGATCCACGGGTCGTTGGTGATGACGCAGTCGCCGTCCCGCCATTCCCTGGCCGGGAACCTGTCCAGGACCACGGCGGTCAGGGAGCTCATCAGGGCCGCGAACCCCGGGATGCCGGCCCGCGACTCCGCCATGGTGCGTCCCAGACGGTCCATCAGGACGACGGTGTAGTCGTTGGACTCGCGGATGATGGTTGAGAACGCCGTGCGCAGCATCGTCGAGGCGGCCTCGTCGGTCGCGGCGGCGAGCCGGTCCCACCGGACCTCCAGGCCGATCGGGTCGGAGAAGGACGGTGTCATGACGCCGTGGTGACCTTCGGCCGCGAACCGACCTCGGCGGCGATCGCCGTGCCGAGACCCGCGGTCGTCCCGGAGCCGCCGAGATCGGGAGTGAGCACCTCCGGTCGCTCGTCGAGCACGTTCTCGATCGCGGCCACGATCCGCGCCGCCGCGGCGGGCTCTCCCAGGTGGTCGAGCATCATCGCGCCGCTCCAGATCTGACCGACCGGGTTGGCGATCCCGCGTCCGGCGATGTCGGGTGCCGAGCCGTGAACCGGCTCGAACAGGCTCGGCCAGGTGCGGTCGGGGTTGATGTTGGCGCTCGGGGCGATCCCGATCGTCCCCGCGCACGCCGGCCCGAGGTCGGAGAGGATGTCCCCGAAGAGGTTGCTGGCGACGACGACGTCGTACTGCTGGGGACGCAGGACGAACTTGGCCGCGAGGATGTCGATGTGGTCCTTGTCCGCGACCACGTCCGGGTACCGCTCCGCCATCGCGGCCGCGCGCTCGTCCCAGTACGGCATCGTGATGGAGATGCCGTTGCTCTTGGTCGCCCACGTCAGGTGCTTGCGTGGCCGGGAGCCGGCCAGGTCGAACGCGTACCGCAGCACCCGGTCCACTCCGGTCCTGGTCATCACGGTCTCCTGCACGACCGTCTCGCGGTCGGTGCCCTCGAAGATCCGGCCCCCGATGCTCGAGTACTCGCCCTCGGTGTTCTCGCGGACGACCAGGAAGTCGATGTCGCCCGGCTCGTGATCGCGCAGCGGCCCGCGCACCCCGCGCAGCAGCCGGACCGGCCGCAGGTTGACGTACTGGTCGAACTCGCGGCGGAACTTCAGCAGGCTGCCCCACAGCGACACGTGGTCGGGCACGGCCTCGGGCCACCCGACCGCGCCGAAGAAGATCGCGTCGAAACCGCCGAGCACCTCCCTCCAGTCCGGTGGCAGCATCTCGCCGTGCCGCACCCAGTAGTCGGCGCAGGCGAACCCGAACTCGACGGTCTCCAGCTCGAACCCATGGGTCTCCGCGACGGCCCGCAGGCACCGCAGCCCTTCCGGGACGACCTCACGTCCGATGCCGTCGCCCGGAATGACCGCGATGCGGTAACGGTGGGACACAGGCGCTCCTCCAGCCACGTCGACAGTGCACGCGCCCGTCCACCTTCGTCGCCGGGGAACGCCCGCCACAAGAACGCCCGGAGCAACCTATCCTTTCGCCCATGGAAAGACATCCGCTCCGCACCCGATGACGACCTCCATGGACGACCTCCGCTTCTTCCAGGTGGTCGCCTCCAGCGAAACGCTCACGGCGGCCGCCCGCGAGCTGGACTGCTCCCTCCCCGTCGTCAGCAAGCGCCTCAGCGCCCTGGAACGCCGGCTCGACGTACGTCTGGTGCACCGCGGCACGCGCCGGCTCTCGCTGACCGCCGAGGGGGAGGTCTACGCGGCCCGCCTGGAGCCGATCCTCGACCAGGTCCGCGAGCTGGAGGACCTGGTCAGCCATCGTTCCGGCGAACTGCGGGGCTCCGTCGTGGTCCAGGCGACCCTGGGCCTCGGACGCGCGCACGTGGCGCCGCTGCTCGGCGAGTTCACCGTCCGGCATCCCCGGCTGAGCATCCAGCTCCGCACGACGGCGTTGCCCCTGCGTCCGCACCGGCGCGAGTTCGACATGGCCGTCCACGTCGGAGCGCCCCCGGACTCCTCACTGCGGATGCGCCGGCTGGCGGAGAACCGCCGGGTTCCCTGCGCCGCACCGTCCTACCTGGAACGGAGCGGAACGCCCGGACGCGTGGAGGACCTGGCCGATCACGACTGCATCGTGCTCCGCGAGAACGAGGGGGACTTCGCCGTGTGGCGCTTCGGCGACGCCAGGAACCCGCGCCAGATCCGCGTGCAGGGCCGCCTGTCCAGCAACGACGGGGACATCGTGACCGACTGGGCGCTGCAGGGCCGCGGGGTGATCATGCGCTCCGAATGGCAGATCCGGCCCCACCTCGAGAGCGGCGCCCTGGTGCGCGTGCTGCCCGAGGTGCCGACACCGCCCGCTGACATCTACGCGCTCCTGCCCGAAGACGTCCACGTGCCCCGGCGGATCAGCGAGCTGGTCGACCATCTGGCCGCACGACTGCCGGACCGGATCGCCGGCTCCGGTGGCTCGGCGCCTTCCCGTTGAGAAAGGCCGCTTTGCCGCGGACGAGGCAGGGCTGACCTGCAGGCGGCGGGCGAGCTCCTTGGCCGTGAGCGCGCCGGTGTCGGTGGAGGTCGGCCTGGACAGGCGACGCGCGAGGTCCTGTCCCCGGGCACGGTCGCGGAGCTGGACGCCGTCGGCGCGGGACCAGCGGGACTAAAGGACGAGCTTGAGTGAGGGCCGCTGGTCGGGCAGGCCGATCAGCTCGCGTACGCGGCTGATGGGCCAGGCCAGCTCCCGGGCGAGGGTGGCGGCGGTCAGGTCGCTCTCGCGGGTGGCCAGGTCGAAGGCGTGGGCGAGCAGGACCGGCTGCTCGCCGGGGTAGCCGGAGACGGGCTCGTTGGTGAAGCCCGGCTGGTCGCGCAGGGCGGCCAGCCGCTGGTAGGCGCGGCCGGCGGCTGAGTCGGAGATCAGCCCGGTCTCGCGGCACCGGTAGAGCAGCGAGTCGACCGACACCCCCCACGTCCGCCGCAGGTCGGCGAGCTTGCGCAGGTCGGCCCGCTGCGGCAGCTGCGGCAGGATGCTGTCGCGCGGCGTGAGGAACTCGGCGGCGAACGCGTCGGCCTCGCGCTCCTGATGGCTGTCGCCCGCCGCGGTGTCGCCGTGCAGGACGAGGTGGCCCAGCTCGTGGGCGGCGGTGAAGCGGTGGCGGTAGATGTCGTCGAACCGGTTGGGGGTCAGCACGACGATCGGCCGCGGCAGGCTGGAGGTGGAGAACGCGTCGACGGTGACCGCGTCGGGGTCGTGGCGGGGGAAGGCGACGACGATGCCGTGGGACTCCATGTGGCGTACGAGGTGGCTGACCGGACCGGTGCCGAGCCCCCAGTGGGCCCGCAGCGCGCGGGCCGCGCCCGCCGGGTCGCGCGGCAGCGACGAGTGCATCTCGCCGCCCGCGAACCCGGGCAGGTCGACGGCCGGCAGCTGGACCCGCTTCTCCAGCGCGTACGTCAGCTCCCACACCTGCTCGACGAAGGCCACGGCCTTGGCCCGCTGGTAGGCGCGGGTGGAGCGCAGGCTGCGGAAGTGGGCCATGGAGCCGTCGAGCTTGCCGTGCGGCCGCCCGGGCAGGAAGAACGCCATCGGCACGGCCAGCACCTCGGCCAGCAGCGGGACCAGGTCGGGGCGCGGGCGGGTGACGCCCGCCTCATATTGCCCGACCGCGGCGGGGGAGACGCCGAGGAGCTCGGCCACCTCCTTCTTGGTGAGCGCGGCCAGATGGCGGGCCTGGGTGAGGCGGGTGGCGTCGAACGCGTCGGCGACGGCCTGCGGGGTCGGCGTGCCGGTCTTGAACTCACTCACCGCCGGCGGCTTCTGCCCTGGTGATCGGTACGGCCTCGCTGACGGGCGCCACGAGCCGCCCGGCCCCGGTGCGGGGGTTGAGCGACGGGGTGGGCAGGGCGCCCTGGTCGAACGCGGCCGGCTGCGCCCCGGCCTGCCCGGCCGCCGTCGCGTCCTGATCCAGGGGGATCGGCTCGCACACGTGCCAGCGCAGGCTGCCGGTGCGGTCGAGCAGCTCGGCCTCGCCCCACCAGGCGTCGAGCAGCCCCGCGTGCGCGTTGCAGGCGTAGGCGATCAGCACCAGGCTCGTCTCGTCGGGCAGGTCGGACAGCGCCTCGGCCACCGGCACCGCGTGCGGCGCGAGGTCGTGCAGCGCGAGCTGCCGCATCCGCGGCTCGGGCCCGAACCGGTTGAACAGCGCCTGCACCAGCGCCGACGGCCGGCCCTCGCCGATGCGCGCGCTCATCACGCTGATCGAGCGGTCCTTGGCGTAGCGGAACGGGAACAGCAGCTTTCCGTCGAGCACCACCAGCTCGTGGGGGGACCCGGCGGGCTTGATGATGCGCACGTCGCCCATGTCCTCGAACGCCTCGGCCAGCGCCTCGAACTTGCGCGACATGAGCGTGAACCCGAACGGATGCGTGTGCTCGGTCTGCGCGGCCGTCTGGGCGTCGCGGGCGTTGTCGAGCGCGATCGACAGCGCCTCGGCGACCGCCTGTCTGATCGCCGGCACCCGCTGCCCGAACGTGTCACGGGCCCACTGCGACTCCAGCATGCGCCGACCTCCGAACGCTTTGCCCGGCGGCGACCGGGGACCGGAGCCGCTTCAGTTTCCAACATCATAGACCCGCCACGACTTCACGAAGCCACTCCGCCGACACGCGCGTGTCGCCCCGCCTTTGTGACTCCTGCGCACTTGCGTGACAATGTTCCGAGTCTGACGGGAAGAGGCCTGCGCGTGACCAAGTGGACCGTGAACTGCTCGATCCTCTACACGGAGCTGCCCCTGCTCGAACGCCCGGCCGCGGCGGCCGCCGACGGATTCACCGCGGTGGAGTTCTGGTGGCCGTGGCCGGTGGCCGTCCCCGCGGACCGGGACGTGGACGCGTTCGTCCGCGCCGTGGAGGACGCCGGGGTGCGGCTGACCGGGCTCAACTTCTTCGCCGGGGACATGCCGGGCGGCGACCGCGGGCTGGTGTCCTGGCCGGGGCGTTCGCGGGAGCTGCTGGACAACGTCCCCGTGGTGGCGGCCATCGGGGAGCGGCTCGGCTGCCGGGCGTTCAACGCGCTCTACGGCAACCGGGTGGACGGGGTCGCGGCGCAGGAGCAGGACGAGCTGGCGGTCGAGATGCTGGCGGCCTGCGCCCGGGGCGTGCGCGGGACCGTGCTGCTGGAGCCGGTCAGCGGCGCGCCGCGCTATCCCCTGCTGACGGCGGACGACGCCGTGGCCGTGCTCGACCGGCTGGGCGACGTGCCCGGCGTGGGGCTGCTCGCCGACTTCTACCACCTGGCGACCAACGGCGACGACGTGTCCGCCGCCATCGAGCGGTACGGCCCGCGCGTCGCCCACGTACAGATCGCCGACGCCCCGGGAAGGGGCGCGCCCGGCGAGGGCGCGCTGCCGCTCCAGCAGTGGATCGACGACGTGTACGCCGCCGGATATGACGGATATATCGGCCTTGAATACCGTTCCGAGGGCCCGGACCGCTTCGCCTGGCTCCCGCGCGACCGACGCGCGGCCCCCGGAGCCTCGGGGCGCTGAAACGGAACGGGAGGACCAACGTGACCACCATCGCCTTCATCGGCCTCGGCATCATGGGCAGCCCCATGGCGATCCACCTGGTCGAGGCCGGGCACACGGTGACCGGCTACAACCGTTCGCCGGAGAAGGCCAGGGCCCTCGCCGAGGCCGGCGGCCGGGTGGCGGAGTCGATCGCCGACGCCGTGTCGGGAGCCGAGGCGGTCGCCCTCATGGTGCCCGACTCGCCCGACGTCCAGGACGTGCTGACCGGCGAGGACGGCGTGTTCGCGCACGCCGCCCCCGGCACGCTGGTCATCGACTTCTCCTCGATCCGCCCCGACGTCACCCGCGAGCTGGCGGCCGAGGCCGCCGGCCGCGGCCTGCGCTATCTGGACGCCCCCGTCTCGGGCGGTGAGGCGGGCGCGAAGAACGCGGCCCTGTCGATCATGGTGGGCGGCGCGGGCGACGCCTTCGAGGCCGCCCGGCCGATCTTCGACGTCGTCGGCAAGACGGTGGTCCACGTCGGGCCGAGCGGCGCGGGCCAGACGGTCAAGGCCGCCAACCAGCTCGTCGTCGCCGCCAACATCGAGGCGCTGGCCGAGGCGGTGGTGTTCCTGCGCGCGTACGGGGTGGACCTGGAGGCGGCGCTGGAGGTGCTCGGCGGCGGCCTGGCCGGGTCGGCGGTGCTGGCGCAGAAGCGCGCCAACATGCTGAACCACTCCTTCGAGCCCGGCTTCCGCATCGCCCTGCACCACAAGGACATGGGCATCGTCACGTCGGCGGCCCGCGAGGCAGGCGTCGTGCTGCCGCTCGGCGCGCTGGTCGCCCAGCTGGTGGCCGCCGCGAACGCCTCCGGGGACGGCGCGCTCGACCACTCCGCGCTGCTGCGCGTCGTCGAACGCCTGTCGGGGGAGTGAGCTTCAGCCCGAGTGGGCGGTGACGGCCGGGGCGGGCCGGGGCAGGAGGCGGTCGCGGAGCGCGGTCCCCGCGATCCTCGGCGCCGCCTTCAGCGGCCCGGTCGCGCTGCGCGTGGGCGAATGCCTCCCTGGCCGCCCTGCCGGACCCGCGGGCGTCCTACACGGTGATGGTGTACGTGCTGGGCGCGATCGCGCTGGAGGCGGCGGAGGTGCACGGGCCGGTCCCGCCGGAGGAGGAGCGGATCGCCGCCCGCCGCGCCGCGCTCTCGATCGACCCCGAGGCCTTCCCGCGCACGCACGCCGCGACCGACGCGATCGCGGCGTACGTGTCGACGGACCGTTCCGCTGGGGCCTCGAACGCGTCCTCGCGGGTCTCGCCTAGGGGAGCCGCCCGCGGTAGACGGCCCTGGCGCGCTCGTACAGCTCGAGGTGATCGTCCAGCTGGGTAGGCGTCTCGAACGTGCCGTGGCGCCGCAGCAGGACCTCCAGCCGGTCCAGCCACGCCAGGCACCAGCGCACGTCCGCCTCCCTGGCCACGTGTCCGCCCGCGACGTCCACGTACACCGGGCTGGTGTGCGCGTACGCCCCCGACCGGTGCACGGTGCGCGGGTGGGGCCCGCCCGAGGCCACCGCGACCACGTACGTCGGCTCGCCCGCCGTCATCGAGGCGACCAGCCGCCCGGGCGGCCCCTGCGCCAGGACGCCCTCGGCGGTGCGGATCTCCAGTGACTCGACCTCGGGCCCGATCGAGGAGACCACGATCTCCACCCGCTGCCCGGGCGCCAGCGCCAGCGTGTCGCCCGGCCCGTGCCCGTTCACGGTCAGCTCCAGCCACGGCCCGGTGGTGGCGAACGTGCGGCCGAGCAGGATCGCCTCGGCGTAGGCCTCGGCGGTGAGCGGGCCCGCGACGTTCGCGTAGACCCGCTCCCACCCCGGCGGGCTGGACGCGGTGCCGCGGCGGCAGAAGGACAGCACGGCGTCGGTGCCCGCGGTGACCGTGAGCCTGTTGCCCGCGCCGATCAAACGGCGGTAGACGGCGGCGGTGCCGGCGATCGAGGAGTGGTTGAGCACGTCGAGCGTGTCGATCAGGCCGAGTGCGGCGTCGGCGACGATCTCCCTGGCCGAGCAGTCGCGCCCTTGGTCGAGCACCACGTCGGGCGGGTCGTCGTCGGAGAACGCCGTGTGGAACGGGTGCCCGTACCCCGTCACCCCGCCGAGCCCGCGCAGCTCCTCCAGCGCGACCGCGTTGGGCGGCCAGTCGACCGTGCCCTCGAACCCCGTGTGGTAGCGCCGCGGCGGCTCCCGCAGGCCGAACGCGGTCAGGTGGCCGACGACGTCGTTGCGGTACTCGACGCCGAGCCTGGCCAGGTGCCGGTCGTCGGACCAGGGCAGGTCCTTGCCCACCCAGTGCTCCAGCGCCTCGACGTCGTAGACGCGCCCGCTCGCGACGTTGCCCGCCACGAGGTTGAGCACGTGCAGGTCCTCGCCGTGCTGCGCCGCCGCGGCCAGCTCGGGCGCGGCGGGCTCCTCGCCCATCCAGTTGAGGTGCACGTGCAGGTCGCCGCCGTACCAGCCGCGGGCCGCCGCGTCGTACAGGCGCTCGGGGGCCAGCTCCACCAGCGTCTCCGCGCCCGCCTCGGGGGTGATCACGACCTCGTTCGCGGTGTACTCCATGCCCCTGGCCACCGCCACGGTGACGGGCTCGGCGGGCACCGCGATCACGAGGTCGTCGCCGTGGAAGAACGGCCTGCGGTGGACGTCCACCTTGGGCGGGGCGCCCTCGGGGTACCAGCCCTGCCCGTCGGCGCCCGTCACGCTCCACCGGCACGGGAACCCCGCCCGCACCCTGATCGTGGCCGCCTCCGCCCGCCTGCGCAGCGGCGACAGGTCCACGGGCGCACCGGCCACGCTGACGTCCCGCTCCAGGCCGGCCACCCGGGCGCCATGGGGAGGCACCTCGTACGGCGTGCCGTCCACGACGACGGTGACCGGCTCGTCCACGCCGGAGTCGAGGAGCAACGACGTACGGAAGGGCCGCTCGTCCAGCACCACCCGGGTGACGGCCTCCAGGGCGAACCCCTCGGGAGTCAGTCGCAGCGCGGCCAGGTTGTCCAGCACGTCGCCCGCCAGCGCGTCCCGCACCGCCCGCTCCGGGTCCACCTCGTCGAGATGGTCCTCGATCTCCTCCGGGGGGTAGCGCCCGGCGAGCTGCCGCAGCGCCGCTTCCCAGTAGTTGTAGCGGCGGTCGAGGAAGACGGTGGCCCAGGCCTGGACGACGTACGGGATGGGCGGCTCGCCCCAGCAGGGGCCGTGCGCATCACGCAGCTCGCGATAGTCGGCGAGCGCGCGGGCCACGGACGCGGGCAGCAGCGGATCGTCACACATCGGGCACTCCCTGAAGCAGGACGCCTCGTCATCGTGACACGAATCGCCGTCTGAGGGCAGGGGGATGCCATGACGAACATCATCGATCGCGAAGCCGTGCGGGACCTGGTCGCCAACCGGCGGGCCCAGCTCGTGGAGGTGCTGCCGGAGAAGGAGTACGCGTGGGCGCACCTGCCCGAGGCCGTGCACCTGCCGCTCGCCGCCCTGCGCACGTCCGCCGGCGAGCTGGATCCGGGCCGGCCGGTCGTCGTCTACTGCCACGACTGGCTCTGCGACCTGAGCCCGCGGGCCGCCCACCGGCTCGAACACCTCGGGTTCGAGGACGTGTACGACTACCGGCAGGGCAAGATGGACTGGCTCTCCGCGGACCTGCCCTACGAGGGCACGGCCGCGCTGGTGTCGCGCAACCTGCGCCGCGACCCCGTACGGGCCGCCCTCGGCGACCCCCTGGACGAGATCACCGAGCGCATCATCGGCGACCCGGCCGGGCTGGCGGTCGTCGTGGACGACGACGACGTGGTCCAGGGCGTCATCGGCTCGCGCGAGCTCAAGGGCGCCGACCTGAACGGCGCCGCCGAGCGCGCCATGCGGGTCGGCGTCACCACGGTACGGCCGAGCGAGGAGCTCGAACCGCTGGTCCAGCGCATGGACCGGGCCAAGGTGGACCACGTCGTCGTCACCCGGGTGGACGGGACGCTGGTGGGCCTGTTCGGGCTGGGCGACGTGCGCCCGCCCGAGACCGGGCCCGATTTCGGCTAGGACCTGTCAGGCCCTCCGATCCAGCCGGAACGTCGGCTGCCCCGGCACGCCCGGCTGCGCGTCGAGCGCCTTGTCGTCGAGGATCTCGACCACGTCCTCGGCGACGAAGACGCGGACGTTCTCCTTCTCGACGACCTGGTCACCCGCCTCCGGCGTACTCGTCAGCGAGAGCTCCAGCGTTCCCGCCTCGTCGGGCTTCGGGGAGATGCGCAGGCCCGCGTCGGCGGGCACGTCCTCTCCGACCATCAGATCGCGGATCGCCTCGACGGCGTTGTCTGTCAAGGTCAGCACGGCTAGCTCCTTCGCAGTCGCCAACCCTCCGCCTCCCCAGCGACCTGCACCCCAAACCCGGCATGTCACGACACGCCGCGGGTAGCGGGCGGGCATGGGTAAGACCGAGAAAGCCGTCGTGGACGTGCTGCTCGACCGGTACGGCCGGACGTTCGCCCGGGAGGCCGGCATCAAACTCGCCGACCAGCCCAAGCCCTTGTACCAGCTCCTGGTCCTGGCCACGCTGCTCAGCGCGCGCATCTCGGCCGAGGTCGCCGTCGCGGCCGCCAGGGAGCTGTTCGAGGCCGGGTACGGCACGCCGAAGGCCATGCGGGAGGCGAGCTGGCAGGACCGGGTGGACGCGCTGGACCGCGGCCACTACGTCCGCTACGACGAGCGCACCTCGACGATGCTGGGCAAGGGCGCCGAACTGCTCCTCGACCGCTGGAAGGGCGATCTGCGCCGCCTGCGCGAGGAGGCCGGCGGCGACGACCGCGAGATCGCGGCGCTGCTGACGGAGTTCCCGGGCATCGGCCCGACGGGGGCCGACATCTTCCTGCGCGAGGTCCAGGCCGTGTGGCCCCAGGTCGCGCCGCACCTGGACCAGCGGGTGCTGGAGGGCGCGGGCAAGCTCGGGCTGCCGCGCCAGGCGCGCCCGCTGGCCGAGCTGGCCCACTCCAACGACGAGCTGGCCCGGCTCTCGGCGGCGCTCGTCCGCGCCTCCCGGAGCAGGAAGACGGTCGACGAGGTGATCTCCGCCGCGCGCTGACCGCGGCTGCCATGGACGTACGCGATCACTCTGTTAGGTTCGGCTCATGGGTGAGTTTGTGAGCGTCGAGGTGGCCGACCAGATCGCCACGATCCGTCTTGACCGTCCGAAGATGAACGCCCTCAACATGCAGGTCCAGCGGGAGATCGTCGAGGCGGCCCGCGAGGTGGACGCCGACCCGCAGGTGCAGGCCGTGATCGTCTACGGCGGTGAGAAGGTCTTCGCCGCGGGTGTGGACATCAAGGAAATGGCCGACATGTCCTATGCCGACATGGCCGCCCACTCCCGTACGCTCCAGGCCTGCTTCACCGAGGTCGCGCGGATCGGCAAGCCGGTCATCGCCGCCGTCACCGGCTACGCGCTGGGCGGCGGCTGCGAGCTCGCCCTGTGCGCCGACTTCCGGGTCGCGGGGGAGTCGGCCAAGCTGGGCCAGCCGGAGATCCTGCTCGGCCTCATCCCCGGCGCGGGCGGCACCCAGCGCCTGCCCCGCCTGATCGGCCCGGCGCGGGCCAAGGACCTGATCTTCACGGGCCGCCACGTGCCCGCCGCCGAGGCCCTCGACCTGGGGCTGGTGGACCGGGTGGTGCCCGACGAGCAGGTCTACACGGCCGCCCTGGAGTGGGCCGCCACGTTCGTCGGCGGACCCTCGGTCGCGCTCCGCGCCGCCAAGCAGGCGGTCGATCAGGGCCTGGACGCCGACCTCGACACGGGGCTCGAGATCGAGCGCCTGCAGTTCTCCGGACTGTTCGCCACGGACGACGCCAAGATCGGGATGCGGGCGTTCTCGGAGAGGGCCAAGCCCAAGTTCACCGGCCGCTGAAAAGGGAAAGTCTACCCATTCGAACGGCTCGTCCTATCGGGCTCGGGTTTGCCAGTATGGTGGCGTTTCATGATGCGCGTCCTGGTCCCTGCGCGGCTCCGGAAGGCCGTGCGTACGTGGTTCGACTCCCGCTACATCTCCATTTCCGACCACCGTCAGGACATCAGGGACGCGCTCTGGGAGGTCCAGACGCTCCGGCGGGAGATGGCCACCCTCCAGAGCGAGGTGGAGCGGCTCAGGAACGCCCGCCCGCAGGCGACCGGCGCCGGGATCGGCAAGGCCGACAAGGCGAAGCTGGACGACACCCACCGGCTCGCCCAGGAGACGGCCAAGGCGCTGGACGGCGTGCTCCAGAACGAGGTCCTGGTCTGGCAGGCCATCGACGACCTCCGCGCCGGCCGCGCCTCCGGGCAACCGGGGGAGCAGCCGTGCGCGTGACCTGGACAGGCACGAGCCTGACCTTCCGCCTCGACGCGGAGGACGAGATCACGGGCAAGGCCTCCGACGAGCACCCCATCAAGCTGGCCATCAACTCCTGCTCCATCGGGGGCGTCCCCGACGACGCCCACCCGGACCTCTTCGCCGTCGCCGCCTGGACGGTCGTGGCGCCGTGGACCAGGAGGCGCATCTCCTTCGACCGCGCCATCTCGGCGGATCTCGCCGACGCCCTGCACTCCGGATGGGGCGTCGAGGCCGGGCCGGTGGGGGCCGAACCCCGCCGTCCCGGGGCCCGGCTCGCGATCTCGTACAGCGGCGGCGCGGACTCCGTGGCGGCGGCCACCGTCTACCCGCAGGCGCCGTTCGTGCACTTCCGGCGGGTGCCGCACCCGCGCGTGCCCAACCGCTGGTCCCACTACCGGTCGGACGTCCTGGCCAAGCTCGCCGCCAAGACCGGGCGCGAGCTGAGCACGGTCACCTCCGACCTGGAGTTCACCCTGGCCGAGCCGCGCCCCGGCTACCCGGAGCACCACGCGGTCGCGGCCGGCGCGCTGCTGCTCGCCGACCAGCTCGACCTCGGCGGGCTGGGCTTCGGCTACGAGCTCGGCTCGCGCTGGCTCGGCGGGGGCCGCTACCTGTGGCGCTACACGCCCGACAACCCCATGTGGTCGCCGCACGGCAGGTGGGGCCGGCTGTTCGCGGCCGCCGGCGTGCACATCGTGCTCCCCGTCGGCGGGGTGAGCGAGGCGACCACGATGCGCCTGGCCCTGGGGTCCGACCTCAAGGACTACGTGCGCTGGTGCCTGCGCGGCACCGACGGCCCGTGCCGTACCTGCGGGAAGTGCCTCTACAAGGAGCTCATCCAGGCGGCCGTCGAGCGCCGCCCCCTCGACACCCCCCTCACCGCCGACCGCCCCGTCGCGCAGAAGTACCTCAAGAAGCCGCCGTACGGGGGGCAGGAGATGATCCAGTACGGGTTCGCCCGCGTCCCCGGCATCGAGAACACGCTCTTCGCCAAGGCGCTCGACTACTTCGACGTCTCGGAGGAGTCGACGGCCTGGCTGGACCACTGCTACCCGCGGGCCCTGGCCGAGATCCCGGACCAGTGGCGCGAGGAGGCCACGGCGTTCGTCGAGAAGCACGTGGGTCTCATGACGGAGGACGAGGTCCGCCGGGTGGAGACATGGGGCGCCTGATGAGGAGTGGGAACGCGTGAAGGTTTATCTGTCCGTCGACATGGAGGGCGTGACGGGGCTGACCGACCCCGAGGAGATGCACGCCGGCAAGCGTGGGTACGAGCGCGGCTGCGAGCTGATGACGGCCGACGCGAACGCCGCCATCGAGGGGGCGTTCGACGCCGGGGCGGCCGGCGTGCTGGTCAACGACGCCCACGGCTCCACCAAGAACCTCCGGATCGACCTGCTCGACCCGCGTGCCAGCCTCATCCGCGGCCCGGGCAAGGCGCAGCGGATGGCCCAGGGGCTCGACGGCTCGTTCCAGGCGGCGTGCTTCGTCGGCTACCACGCCCGCGCGGGCGTGCCGCACGGCGTGCTCAACCACACCTGGATGGGCAAGGAGATCCAGAACGTCTACCTGAACGGCGAGCTGTGCGGCGAGACCCGGCTCGTGGCGGCGTGCGCCGGGTTCCACGGGGTGCCGGTCGTGCTGGTGGCCGGGGACGAGGCCGTCGGGGAAGAGGCGCGCGAGCTGCTCGGCGACGTCGAGACGGTCGCGGTGAAGAAGGGGATCGACAAGTTCTCGGCCGAGTTGCTGCCGCCGAGCGTCGCCCAGGCCAGGATCCGTGAGGCGACGGCTCGTGCGCTCAACCGGTTGAGCGACTTCACGCCTTATGCGGTGGCCGCGCCGTACACGCTCGGGGTGGAGTGGAACTCCACCGCCATCGCGGCGGCCGTGGCCCTGATCCCGGGCGTGAAGTCGGTGGGGTCGCGGCACATCGAGTTCACGACGGACGACTTCACGCAGGTCATGGCCCTGTTCGGCATCTTCGCCACCATCGGCGGCCAGATCGCCTGCGGCAGCGGCCCGTACGGCTGACCTCGGGTTCACGGCGCGGAGCGGATTTTCTGGAGCAGGGAGGAAGGGCGGCGTGGAGGGTGCGGCGCTGACCCGGCGGGGGTTGCTCGTCGGGATCGGGGCGGTGGGCGGCGCGGGCGCCATGTACGCCGCCATGGGCGCCCTCGGCCTGGCGCCGTCCGAGCAGGACAAGCAGTTCGTCGCCCCCCGGCCGGGCGACTTCAGCCTGAGCGGCAAGGGGGCGGCGAAGGTCGTGATCCTCGGCGCCGGGGTGGCGGGGCTGACGGCCGCGTACGAGCTGGGCAAGGCCGGGTACGACTGCACGCTCCTCGAGGCCAGGGAGAAGGCGGGCGGGCGCAACCTCACGTTGCGCGGCGGCGACCGGCTGGCCGAGCTGAACGGCCCCGCCCAGGACGTGAAGTTCGGCGAGGGCGTCTACTTCAACGCGGGCCCCGGCCGGATCGCCCCCTGGATGGTGACCCTCGACTACTGCCGTGAGCTGGGCATCCCCATCGAGACCTTCGTCAACCACAACGCCGCCGCCTACGTGCACACCAACGGTCAGACGGTGCGGGCGCGCACCGCCCGAGCCGACATGTACGGATATGTCGCGGAATTACTGGCTAAAGCGACAAATGTCGGCGCGCTGGACAGGGTCGTCAGCAAGGCCGACCGGGAGAGCCTGCTCGATTTCCTCAGGAGGTTCGGCGACCTGGGCCCGAAGCACGAGTACGAGGGGTCCATGCGCCGTGGTTTCACGAAATATCCGGCGATCGACACCGGCGCCCCTCTCGACGCCCCGGGCACCCTCCACCAGGTCCTCGCCGCCGGCACCGGCCGGGCCATCACCAACGACTTCGGCTACGACCAGGCCACCCCCATGTTCCAGCCCGTCGGCGGCATGGACGCCATCGTCACCAAGCTGACGGAGGCCGTCGGCCGCGACCGGATCAGGACCGGCGCCAAGGTCACCAAGATCACCAGCCTGGAGGACGGCGTCGAGGTCGCCTGGGAGGGCGGCGGCCTCAAGGCCGACTACTGCATCGCCGCCCTGCCGCCCCACATCCTCGCCAAGATCCCGCACAACCTCGGCGCCCAGGTCACCACCGCGCTCAGCACCCCGATCCCGGTCGCCGCCGGCAAGATCGGCCTGGAGTACGGCCGGCGCTGGTGGGAGCTGGAGGACCGCATCTACGGCGGCGTGACCGAGACCGACCTGGACATCTCCCACATCTGGTACCCGTCCCACGGCTACCACTCCGAGCGCGGTCTCCTCGTCGGCTACTACAACACCGAGCGGAACGCCGAGCTGTACGCGGCCCTCACCCCCGAGGACAGAAGGCGCAGAGCGCTCACCCAGGGCAAGAAGATCCACGGCGGCAAATACCGCCAGAACGTCCTGTCCAGCGTCTCCATCGCCTGGGAGCGCCAGCAGCACATCCAGGGAGGCTGGGTGCGCTGGCCCGACTTTGATTCGTCCTTCACTTTTCTGCAACGCCCCGCCGGAAGGGTTTACTTCGCGGGCGACTGGCTCACCCACCTGATCGCATGGCAGGCGGGGGCCATGGAGTCCGCCCGCAGCGCCGTCACCCAGCTGCACAAGCGAGTGCTGCAGTCCGCGTGAGGCCGCACGCTACTCCCGCGGCCACCGTAGGCTCCTGGGAGAAGCGATCCGCGGAGCTGAGATCGAGGAGATGGGATGGCGTTGCACTGGGTGCCCGCCAACGAACGGACCGACCTGCTGGCCGACCCGGTCGTGCTCGCCGTGCCGGAGCTGGAGGGCGTCGAGGTGGCCGAGATCGACCCTGAGCTGGCCGACACGGCGGTGTTCTGCGAGCGGTACGGCGTGACGCTCGACGAGTCGGCCAACTGCGTGGTCGTCGCGGCCAAGCGCGGCGGCGAGACGCGCTACGTGGCCTGCATGGTGCTCGCGACGATGCGCGTGGACGTCAACGGAGTGGTCCGCCGCCACCTCGACGCCCGCAAGGCGAGCTTCGCGCCGATGGCCGACGCGGTCGAGCTGACCGGGATGGAATACGGCGGCATCACCCCGCTGGGCCTGCCCGCCGACTGGCCGATCCTGGTGGACACGCACGTCGCGGAGCACCCCAGAGTGGTGATCGGGAGCGGTGTGCGCAGATCGAAACTGGCCGTGTCCGGGGCCGCGCTGGCCGGGCTGAAGAGCGCCGAGGTGCTGCCGCTGGCCGGTTGAGGGAAACTGAAGCCGATTCGAGACCGTTGGATGGGAAACCGATGGCCCCTTTCTGGACGTTGTACGAGTGGGAATGTGGCCTCATGGTTCATCTCGTGGGCGGGGATTAAGCCGGTATGGTGCTTCATGCCATGAACGATGACCGACTAGGCCCTTACCGGCTGCTCAGGCGGCTCGGTGAAGGCGGGATGGGCGTTGTCCACCTCGCTGTCGACCCGCAGGGGCGGCAGGTGGCGGTCAAGGTCCTGCGCGGAGAGGTCGCCGGCGACGAGGTCGCCAGGCGGCGGCTTTCGCGCGAGGTCGAGACGATGCGGCGGGTGCGGAGCAAATACATCGCCGAGGTGCTCGACGCCGATGTCACCGGTCACCGCCCGTACATCGTCACCCAGTACGTCCCGGGCCGTCCCCTCGACGAGATCGTCAAGGACGACGGGCCCCTCGACCTGCCCTCGCTGGTCAAGATCGCGCACGGGGTGGCCGCCGCGCTGGCCTCCGTGCACTCGGTGGGCGTGATCCACCGCGACCTCAAGCCCGGAAACGTGCTGATCCTCGACGGCGAGCCGGTCCTGATCGACTTCGGCATCGCCCAGGCGGTCGACGCGACGCGGCTGACGCAGACCGGCATGTTCATCGGCACGCCCGGCTACCTCGCGCCCGAGATCATCGAGGGCCAGGAGGCGGGGCCCGAGGTCGACGTGCACGCGTGGGCGGGCACGCTGCTGTACGCCTCCACCGGCCTGCCGCCCTTCGGCAAGGGCACCCTGGAGATGATCTTCTACAACATCACCGCGGGCAAGGCCGACGTGAGCGCCGCCCCGGCGACGTTGCAGCCGCTGCTGAAGGCCGCGTTCCAGCGCAACCCGGCCAAGCGCCCCAAGGCGGCCGAGCTGGCCGAGCAGACCGCCCGGATGCTCCCGAAGGCGCCGAGCACCTCGCCCGACGAGATCTCGACCGTTCCGCGGCCGACCGAGCCCCCGCGCGTGCAGGACAAGCCGTCGTACGACATCTCCACGCCGCCGGTGACGCCCAAGAGCCTGCTGGAGTCCCAGGAGCAGGCCGCCCCGCCGCCCCAGGACCAGCAGTACGTCTCGCTCCTGCCCAACCAGCCGGACCCGTGGCCCACCCGCAGGGTGACGCCGGAGGAGCTGCGCCGCATCCAGCGCGAGAGCGGCCTGACCCCGCCGCCCTGGCAGCCGCAGCAGCCGGTCAACAACCACGGCCTCGTGGCCCAGCCGGGGGAGGGCGACGTGCCCACCCGACGGGTTCGCCCTGACTCGCCCGACTACGGCCGGATCCACACACCTGTCCCGAACGCCCCGGTCCCCAATGCCCAGGTGCCGAGCGCGGGTCCCGACGTGCCCGACTACGCCCGCCCGGCGCCGAGCCCGCTCCAGCCGCCCCCGTACATCCCGCCGCAGTACCCGCAGCACGACCCGAGCACCAAGCGGGAGCCCTACATCCCGTCGGTCGCGCCGGGCAAGATGCTGCAGCGGTCCCGGGCGTACGGCGTGGCCGGCGCGATGCTGCTGGTCCTGCTGATCGTGGCGGCCGTGATCGCGCCCGTGCTGGTCGCGGTCGTGGCGATCCCGGCCGCGGTCCTGCTGCGCGCGGCCGACCTGGCCCAGCCCCAGCTGACCGCCCGCAGGGCCGCGGGGGCCGCCGCGCTCGACGTGGTCAGGGTGTTCGCCTTCCCCCAGGCGCTGGCCAAATCGGTGGGCATCACGCTGGCGCTCGTGCTGTACGCGCTCATCCTGGGCCTGCCGGTGACGCTGCTGCTCACCGTGGTGGCCCGGATGGACCCGTCCAACGCCCTGGCCTGGGGCGCCGCGGTCGCGCTGTGGACCGTCTGCGCGGGCCCGGGAGTGGAGGGTCCTGGCAAACAAATGCGCAGAACGCTCTCATCGCTCGTACCCTCGAGGACAGCGGCGATGGTGATGGCGGGGGCCCTCGCGGCGGCCGCCGCGCTCTCGCTGATCCTCGCCGCGGGCACGTTCGGGGACAAGCCAAGGGGGGCCGTATGGACTCCGCTGAACGTCAATCCAGTGATCAGACAGCTAGATGGGCTAAGGGGGAATCCCGGGGGATGACGCGGGGAAGGTGGCGATGAGCACCCAAGCACCAGAACGCCTGGGCCCGTACCGGCTGGTCAGGAAGATCGGTGAAGGCGGCATGGGGGTCGTCCACCTCGGTCTCGACGGTGAGGGCCGCGAAGTCGCCATCAAGGTGCTCCACCCGCACGTGGCCGCCGACCTCAAGGCGCGTGACCGGCTGACCCGCGAGGTCGAGACCATGCGCCGGGTGCGCAGCCCGCACGTCGCCGAGGTGATCGACGCCGAGCTCGTGGGCGGCCAGCCGTACGTCGTGACCCGCTTCGCCCCCGGGCGCACGCTGGAGGACACCGTCCTGGGCGACGGTCCGCTGGAGGCGCGCGAGGTCATCAGGCTCACCCAGGGCCTCTGCCAGGCGCTGGTGGCCATCCACGCGGCCGACGTGATCCACCGCGACTTCAAGCCGTCCAACGTCATGCTGGTCAACGGCGAGCCGCTGGTCATCGACTTCGGCATCGCCCACCTGGTGAACGCGACCAGGCTGACGCAGACGGGCATGTTCGTGGGCACGCCGGGCTATCTGGCGCCCGAGATCATCCGCGACTCCGAGATCACCCAGGCGGCCGACGTGCACGCGCTGGCCTCGACGGTGTTCTTCGCCGCGACGGGGGCGCCGCCGTTCGGCACGGGAACGTTCGAGGCCGTCTGCTTCAACATCATGGAAGGGCGGGCGCAGATCGACAAGGCGCCCGCGTGGCTGCGCGGCTGGCTCAGCAGGGCGCTGCAGGTCGACCCCGCGTCCCGGCCCAGCGCGCACGAGTTGCTGCGGATGGCCAGGGCGCTCGACCCGGCCGTGACCACCTTCAACGAGACCTCCTTCGACGGGCCGACCGGCACCAAGCGCATGGGCGGCGGCACGCGGACCATGGACACGTTCTCCGACCTGCTGCCGCCGGTCGAGTACGGCAAGACCGCACCGCCCCCGCAGCGGGAGGAGCGGCCTTCTCGGGAGGGACGGCCGCCCACGCGCCGGGAGGAGCGGCCGCCGCCCTACGTGCCCGCGCCGGTCGCGGCCAGGCCGATGGCCCGCACCGACCAGCGGGTGGCGGGCTACCCGGCGCCGCCGCCCACCTCGCCGTCGCAGGTCAGGCCCTACACGCCGCCGCCTCAGTACACCCCGCCGTCCGAGCGGAAGAGATACCTGTTCGGCAGCCAGGTCGTGGGCCTGCTCCTGCTGGTCACGCTGGTGGCGCTGACCGTCATGATGCCGGTCATGGTCGGCGCGATCGCCGTCGCGCTCGCGCTGGTGCTGCGGCTCGGCGAATACCTCTTCGGTGACCTGGTCAAGCGGCGCCAGATGCGCGGCAGCAGCTCGGCCGATCCGCTGCTGGCGGTGGTCGGCACGCCCTGGGCGCTGGTCAAGTCGGCGCTCGTGACGGCCGTGCACGTGCCGCTGGCGCTGCTGTTCGGCCTGTGCGTCTGGGGGCTGCTCCACTGGGCGGGCGGGATGAGCGTCAACCAGGCGGCCTCGTTCGCGGCGGGCGCCTTCGCGGGCGGCCTGTTCGTGCTGCCGGGCGGCGGCGCGCCGCGCCAGGCCGTCACCCGCACGCTCACGAGCGTGCTGCGCAGCCCCGGCGCGGCGCTGGTCGCGGTCGTGCTGGTGGGCACGGCGGCGCTGTTCGCGGTGATGTTCGCGTTGGGACAGGACCCGTCGTGGTACCCGTGGCGGGCGCCGAAGTCGGTCATCGACGAGCTGGCCAACAACGCCCAGCAGAGCACGATCGGCCTGATCACCGGGCTGATCGACAGCCTGCTCAGCGACCTCGGGCTGGGGTTCCTGACTCCCTGGTCCTGAGTGTCCCCACGGGCTCTCGGGGGGAGAGATGAGGTATGAGCGAGCACCTCGGCCCATATGAGCTGCTTTCCAAGCTCGGGGCGGGCGGGTTCGGCGAGGTGCATCTCGCCCTCGACGCCGAGGGCCGGACGGTCGCGGTCAAGGTGCTCCACCCCCACGTCACCGCCGACGGCGGGGCGCTGGCCAGGCTGGCGCGCGAGGTGGAGACCATGCGCCGGGTCGGCGGGCCGCACGTGGCGGAGGTGCTCGACGCCTCGCTCGAGGGCGGCCGGCCCTACCTCGTGACCCGATACGTCCAGGGCCGCCCGCTCAGCGCCGTGCCCGTGCCCGTGGCCGACCTGCGCAGGCTGGCCTCCGGCCTGGCCGACGCGCTGCTCGCCATGCACGAGTCCGGCGTGGTGCACCGCGATCTCAAACCGGCCAACGTGATGATGGCCGACGGCGAGCCCGTCGTCATCGACTTCGGCATCGCCAGCGCGCTCGACTCGCTGTCGGTCACGGCCTCCGGCGCCGTGGTGGGCACGCCCGGCTATCTGGCCCCCGAGGTGCTGGAGGGCAAGAGCGCGGGCATGGAGGCCGACGTGTTCTCCTTCGGGGCGACGCTGGCGTACGCGGCGACCGGGCGGCAGCCGTACGGGCAGGGGCCCGCCTCGGCGGTGGCCTACCGGGTCGTGCACCATTCGCCCGACCTGGAGGGCGTCCCGGAGTGGCTGGCGTCGCTGTTACGCAAGTGCCTGTCCACCGACCTGGCCGCGCGGCCGACGGCCGCCCAGCTCTGCGCCAAGCTGGGGGTCGAGCCGCTCTCCCGCGTACGCCACGTCCAGCCCCGGGCGGTGAGCGCCGCCGACGACCTGACCACGAGGGAGTGGCGGCCGGGCAAGGAACGGCCGCGCAGGTCGGTGGAGGAGTCCAGGGCCAGGCATCGGGAGAAGGTGCGCAGGCGCTGGCTGATCGGCTCGGGACTGTTCGTGTCGCTGCTGGCCGCCGCCGCCCGGGAGCCGCTGCCCGAGGTGGCGTTGTTCCTGCTGGCGGCGTACGCGCTGGTCGTGGTGGCCGACGCCGGGGTGGCGCTGCTCTCGAAAGGCCTGTTCCGGCGCAGCCGCATGATCTCGGACCTGGTCAGCGTGGCGGGGGCCGTGGGACTGTGTTTCGGGCTGGCGGCGGTGTTCAGCACGTTCACGCTGGCGCTGTTCGCGGGTACGGCACTCGTGGTGGGGGTCGTGTTCCTGCTGTCGGCCTAGACCGAACAAAGTTCTGTATAGTGGGTAGCTGCGGGTTTGCAGTTAAGCTACCCATGGGTAACATAACTCGCGAAAGCTAGGGCAGACCCTCTGTCAGTGGCCCGGTGGGCACCTGGCAGTCTGGACAGCATTGCACTCGCGCCGGCCGCAACGAGGCGGTGGCGCACGCGAACACGGGAGGTCGGCCACCGGCCATGAACATCGTCGTCTGCGTGAAGCAGGTCCCCGACACTGCGACCGAGCGCAAGCTGCGGTCCGATGACAAGACGCTCGACCGCGACGCCGTCGACGGCGTGGTCAACGAGCTTGACGAGTACGCGGTCGAGGAGGCGCTGCGGCTCAAGGAGGCCCACGGTGGTGAGGTGACCGTGCTCACCATGGGTCCCGGCAAGGCCACCGAGACCATCCGCAAGGCGCTGGCCATGGGCGCCGACAAGGCCGTCCACCTCAGCGACGACGCGCTGCACGGCTCCGACGCGCTGTCCACCTCGTACGCGATGGCGCAGGTGCTCAAGAAGATCGGGTTCGACCTGGTCGTCCTGGGCTCCGAGTCCACCGACGCGCGCACCGGCGTGCTGGCCGCGATGCTGGCCGAGCGCCTCGGCACGCCGCAGCTCACGCTGGCCAACAAGGTCGACGTCGACGGCTCCTCGATCGCGATCCAGCGCATCACCGACTACGGCTTCGACAAGGTCGAGGCCACCCTGCCGGCCGTCGTCTCCGTGGTCGAGAAGATCAACGAGCCGCGCTACCCGTCGTTCAAGGGCATCATGGCCGCCAAGAAGAAGCCGGTCGAGACGCTGGCCATCGGCGACGCCTCCATCGACGCCGCCCAGGTGGGCCTGGCCGCCGCGTGGTCCTCGGTCGTCGACTTCGCCGCCGCCCCGCCGCGCGCGGCCGGCACGATCGTCAAGGACGAGGGCGACGGTGGCGCGAAGGCCGCCGACTTCCTCGCGTCCAAGAAGTTCATCTGAGAACGGGAGTTTTGCTGATATGTCGGAGATTCTCGTTCTCGTCGAACAGGTCGAAGGCGAGGTCAAGAAGGTCACGCTGGAGCTGCTGACCCTGGCCCGCTCGCTCGGCACCCCCTCCGCCGTCTGGGCGGGCCCCGGCCTCACGGCCGAGGCCAAGGCCAGGCTCGCCGAGTACGGCGCTGACAAGATCTACGTGGCTCCGTCGAGCGACATCGTCGACTACGTGGTCGCGCCCAAGGCCGAGCTGCTCGCCCAGCTCGTCGCCGCCACGTCCCCGGCCGCCGTGCTCGTCGCCGCCACCTCCGAGGGCAAGGAGGTCGCCGGGCGCCTGGCCGTCAAGACCGACTCCGGCGTCATCACCGACGCCGTGGGCCTGGGCGAGGGCTTCGTGGCCGACCAGTCCATCTTCGGCGGCGGCATCAACGTGCGGTCCGAGGTGAGCAAGGGCACGCCGATCGTCGCCGTACGCCCCAACTCGACCGCCCCCGAGGCCTCCCCCGCCGCCGGCGCCGAGGAGGAGGTGCCGGTCACCTTGTCCGACGCCGCCAAGGCGGCCCGCATCGTCGAGCGGGTAAAGCAGGAGAAGGGCGCCCGGCCGGAGCTGACGGAGGCCGCGATCGTGGTCTCGGGCGGGCGCGGCGTCGGCTCCGCCGACAACTTCTCGATCATCGAGGGCCTGGCCGACTCGCTCGGCGCCGCCGTCGGCGCCTCCCGCGCCGCCACGGACGCCGGCTGGTACCCGCACCAGTTCCAGGTGGGGCAGACGGGCAAGACGGTCTCGCCGCAGCTGTACATCGCGGCGGGCATCTCGGGCGCCATCCAGCACCGGGCCGGCATGCAGACGGCCAAGACGATCGTCGCGATCAACAAGGACCCGGAGGCCCCGATCTTCGAGCTGGCCGACTACGGCGTGGTGGGCGACCTCCACCAGGTCGTACCCCAGCTCACCGAAGAGATCAACAAGCGCAAGTAGCCGCAGGGGAGCATGGCCTTCGCTCAATAGCGTTTCGCGCCAGGGAGCTCAGGCTGTGACATTGGGGGGCGCGGCCCCCCAAACCCCCGCTTAAAGGCCGCTTCGCCGATTCGTCAGCCGATCGCGTTCACGAGAGGCGTGCGAAGAGGGAGAAGTCGTCGCTACGCGTAGCCAGGGGCCTACAGCTGTGGGATGACCGCCATTACTGCCCGGAAACTACGCAACAACATCGCTGAGGTGCTGCCGCCTGTCGAGTGGCGCTCCAGGCTCGCGCGCTCAGAGAAGTCAGTTCCGCCGCCATTCTCGTAACTTTGGGTACTGGTTGTGTGACAATAAGTGTCATGCCGTCCCCCCGACATGACGCTCTCGTTCAGATGTTCAGTGACCGCCCCCAGTTGGCGGTGGAGGTCTTGCGTGATCTGCTGGGGGTCGAGTTGCCCGCCACCCCGCTGGTCCGGGTGGAGAAGTCCACCTTCAACACTCGCCGCTCCGACGACATAGAGTCCGACCTGGTCGTTGTCTTGGGGCCGCCGCAGACCGCCGCGCACGCCATCATCGTGGAGGTCCAGCAGGACAAGTCCAAGGATCCTAAGCAATTGGCGCGCTACGCTGCCGCACTGTGGCTCATGCTGCGCTGTGATGTCACGGTCTTGCTTGTCTGCCCCGATCGTGGTGTTGCCGACCATTACGCGCAGCCCATCGATTCCGGATTGAGCGGCTACCGCCTGCAGGCGCAGGTGTTGGGGCCGGATGACATTCCGGTCATCACCGATCCTCAGGAGGCTGTGGCTCGCCCGGCGCTGTCGATCATGGCGGTCATGGCCCACGGTCGTGACCACAAGGTGGTGGAGGCTTTCGTCATGGCGCTGGCAGAGCTGCGCGATGAACACGCTGCGAAGTACTATGAATACGCATACAGCATGTCCGCGCCCGACGTGCGGCGCCTCTTGGAGGAGATCATCATGACGTCCACCACCTGGCCCGTCTACAGCCCCTTCGCCCGCGAGCACTATGGCCGCGGCCAGGCAGAAGGCAAAGCGGAGGGCAGAGCGGAGGGCAGAGCGGAGGGCAGAGCGGAGGGCAAAGCGGAGGAGGCGGTCAGGATGCTTCTGCTGGTGCTGGGCGCCCGGGGCTTCGACATTCCGGATGACATGCGCACCCGGATCTCGACCTGCGCTGATCTGGCCCAGTTGGAGTCATGGGCCACTCGTGCGGTGACCGCCCAGTCCCTTGAGGACCTGTTCGACGAGACCGGTGCACAGCACCAATAGAACGGCAAAGGCGCAGAGGTGCAAACGCGCCGCCCTTGCGCTCCTCGAGGAGGGCTTCAGCGCTGGTCGGCGGCCGGGAGGCGGACCTGGAAGGCCGTGCCCTTGCCCGGCGCGGAGCGGACCTCCACCCGCCCCCCATGCGCCGTGACGATGGAGCGGACGATCGCCAGGCCGAGCCCCGCGCCCCCCGTCGCCCGCGCGCGGGAGGCGTCCGCGCGGTAGAAGCGGTCGAAGACGCGCGCCTCCTCCTCGGGGCTCAGCCCGGGCCCCTCGTCCTCGATGACCAGGACCGACTCCCCGCCGTCCGTCCCGACGCCGATCCGCACCGGGGTGCCGGCGGGCGTGTGGGTGACGGCGTTGCCGACGAGGTTGCTGACCACCTGCCGCAGGCGGGCCTCGTCGCCCAGCACGGGTGCGGACGCCGCCGGGCCGCCGGACGGGCCGGTGAAGGCGATGGGTCTGGACGGGTCGAGCGCGGCGAAGTCGTGGCGGGCGTCGGCGGCCAGCGTACGGAGGTCCATGGGGGTGAGGTCGAGCTCCGGCCCGTCGCTCTCGTCGAGGCTGGCGAGCAGCAGCAGATCCTCCACCAGCCGGGCCAGGCGGCCCGACTCGCTCTCGATGCGGGCCAGCGCGGGCCCCGCCTCGGTGCCGCCCATGCGGTAGAGCTCCGAGAAGCCCTTGATGCCGAACAGCGGGGTGCGTAGCTCGTGGCTGACGTCCGCCACGAACCTGCGCATCCTGGCCTCCGACTCCACCTTCGCCGCGACGCCCTGCTCGATCTGGGCCAGCATCTTGTTGAGCGAGCGGGCCAGCCGGCCCACCTCGGTGGACAGACCGGCCGGCTCGGGCACGCGCCTGGTCAGGTCGCCGTCCGCGATGGCCGCCGCCGTCTCCTCCACCCGGCGCAGCGGCGCCAGCCCGGCCCTGATGGCGACCCTGCCGGCGAGCGCGAGCACGCCGAGCAGGACGGCGCCCGTGAGGAGGCAGGCTACCCGGAGCCGGTCGACCGTGGTGCGCAGCTCGGCGAGCGAGACCGCCGCCACCACCGCGGTGTGATCGGCCGGGCCGAGGCTCGTGCCGCCAGCGCCGGAGCGCGGGCCGTTCGTGGAGCCGGAGCGGGAGCCGGAGCTGGGGCCGGAGCTGGGGCCGGAGCTGGGGCCGGAGCCGGGGCGCGGGCTGTTCAGGCCGGCGCGGGGCAGTGCCACCGCCCGCCACTCCTCGCCGTCCGTGCCGTTCACCGTGAACGGCTGCCCGGCGCGGGCAGCCACCGCGGCGCTGTCGAGCCGGGGCAGCGCGGGCCCGGCGAGGTCGCCGAGCTCGCGGAGTACGGACCCGTCCGCCCCCAGGTAGGCCACGAACCCCTTGCCCATCAGGTCGAACTGCCCCGTCGGGATCGGGCTGCGCGACAGCTTGACGACCAGGTCCGGCGGGATCGCGGACGCCGCCTTGCCCATCGGCTCCAACTGGGCGTCCACGCGTGCCATGAGCTGGGTCTCGAGCTGGCGCAGCACCACCGAGCTGATCACCACCAGGCCGACCACCAGCAGCGCGACCGCGATGACCAGCAGCCGGGCGGCGAGGGACAGCCGGCCGATCATCGCTTGGGCTTGCGCAGGACGTAGCCGACGCCGTGGACGGTGTGGATCAGCCTGGGCTCGCCGGCGTCGAGCTTGCGCCGCAGGTAGCTCACGTACGTGTCCACGATGCTCGTGTCGCCGGCGAAGTCGTAGCGCCACACGTGCTCCAGGATCTGGGACTTGGGCACCACGCGCCCGGCGTTGAGCACCAGGTGGAGGAGGAGGCGGAACTCCGTGGGCGACAGCCGTACCGGACGCCCCGCCCGGGTGACCTGGTGGCCGTCGGGATCGACCTCGAGGTCCCCGACCACCAGCGTGGAATCGTCGGGGGTCGCGCCCGTGCGGCGGAGGATGGCCCTGATGCGGGCCAGCAGCTCCTCCAGGTCGAACGGCTTGGTCACGTAGTCGTCGCCGCCCAGCCTCAGCCCGTTGATCTTGTCGGCCGTGGCGTCCCGCGCCGTGAGGAACAGCACCGGCACCGGACCGGGCCGCCCGCCGCCCCTCGGCAGGCTCCGCAGCCGGCGGATCACCTCGAACCCATCCAGATCGGGCAGCATGACATCGAGCAGGACCAGGTCCGGCGGGTCGCGCCGGGCCGACTCCAGCGCCTGCGCGCCGTTGTCCGCCGAGCTCACCGTGAAGCCGGCGAACCGCAGCGTCGCGGAGAGCAACTCCTTGACGGTGGGCTCGTCGTCGACCACGAGCAGCCGTTCTCCCACGACAGGCACCTCCCCGTCCAGCGTAGTCAGGCGTCGCGATTCTTGAGCCGGACGTACGCGGCGACCAGCATGACCGCCACGAACCCGATCAGCAGCCCGAACCCCAACGCCCCCGGCAGCTCGGACTGCCCGGAGACGGACCGGAGGGCGGCCATGCTCGGCCAGTAGACGCCGATGAGATCGCGCAGGAAACCGGGCGACGCCCCCGCCATGACGGGGAGCAGGAGGAAGGTGGTGCTGACGTTCACGGCGGGGGCCGTGCCGCGCAGCAGGACGCCCAGCGACAGGCCGAACAGCGCCAGGAGCGTCAGCACGAGCGGCCCGAACAGCAGCAGCCGCAGCGCGACAGGGTCGCCCGGCATGACGGACGGCGCTCCACCCGTGGACAGCGTCATCTGGCTCGTCACGAACATCAGCCACACCGCGGCCACGCCCACCGGCAGCGCGGTCAGCACGGTGATCCCGCACTTGGCCGCCAGCAGCCGGCCGCGGCTGCTCACGGCGGCCAGGGTGGGCCGCATCGTGCCGGAGCCGTACTCGGAGGAGGCCACCAGCACGCCCAGTGCCGCCACCAGCAACTGCACGATGAACACACCGCGCATGCCCAGGTCCAGCGGCTGGAAGTCGAGCCGCTCCTGCGCCGTGGCCGTGGCGTACTCCTTGGCGGCCGTGCTGCTGAACAGCCACCCCAGCAGCCCCGCGACGGCGACGGTCGCCGCCGACAGCACCATGGTGGACCTGATGCTGCTGAACTTGGTCCACTCCGCTTTCAGCACCCCAGTGTCGATCATCGTGCGACCCCGTACTCGACGCTCTCCCGGGTGAGCTCCATGAACGTCTCCTCCAGCGACGCACGGCGGGGGGCCAGCTCGAACAGCGGCACGCCCTCGGCCGCCGCCAGCCGTCCGACGTCGGGTGCCGTCATGCCGGTGACCAGCAGCTCGTCGGCACCGCCGGGCTGGACGTGGGCGCCGGACAGCTCCAGGCGCCGGGCGAAGGAGGCGGCGTCGGGCGTGCGCACGAACACCGCCGCCCCGCCGTCGGTGAAGTCGCCGATGTCCCCCTCCGCGATGAGCCGGCCCTTGCCGATCACCACGAGGCGGTCCGCCGTCACCGCCATCTCGCTCATCAGGTGGCTGGACACCAGCACCGTGCGCCCTTCCGCGGCCAGCCCGCGGATGAGCGTGCGGATCCACAGGACACCTTCGGGGTCCAGGCCGTTGACCGGCTCGTCGAGAATCAGCACCGGCGGATCCCCCAGCAGTGCCGCGGCGATGCCCAGCCGCTGCCCCATGCCGAGCGAGAACTCGCCCGCCCTCCTGCCCGCCACCGCCGTGAGCCCGACCAGGTCCAGCACCTCGGCGACGCGGACGTCGGGGATGGCGTTCGTCTGGGCGAGGTAGAGCAGGTGCTTGTACGCGCTGCGCCTCGGGTGCACGGCCTGCGCCTCCAGCATCGAGCCGGCCTCGCGCAGCGGGTGGCGGAGCTCGTGGTGGGCACGGCCGTTGATCGTGGCGGTGCCCGAGGTGGGCAGGTCGAGGCCGAGGATCATGCGCATCGTGGTGGTCTTGCCCGCGCCGTTCGGGCCCAGGAAGCCCGTGACTAGCCCCGGGCGCACCGTGAAGGTGAGATCGTCAACGGCGAGCACGTCGCCGTAGCGTTTGGTCAGTCCGTCGAGCTGGATCATGGGTCCAGCGTGTGGGCGGGGGTTGGGGGAGTTCTGAGGAGTCTGTGAGTTGTCTGTGAGCCGGGGCGCCCCCACGTGGGCGTGCCCACCGCCGCCTGCCGCCGATCCACAGAGAACTCTTAGGAGAGCGCCCGCCTGACGCGGGCGGCCAGCTCGTCCGCCTGCGCCTGCGTCCAGGGGATGAGGCCGTTCTCGGACATGAGCGCGTGGTACTGCTGCTTCTCGTACGGGGTGCCCGGTGGGAGCGGGGCCACGTGCCAGTGCAGGTGCGCGTTGCCCTGCTGGCTGCCGAGGGACAGGACGTACGTGCGCTCCGACGGCACGACCGCCTCGACGGCCAGCGCCACCTTCCTGACCACGCGCATGAGGGCGAGGTAGGCCTCCTCGTCGAGGTCGCGCACGACGTGCTCGACGTGCCGCTTCGGGCTCACCAGGAGGTAGCCGGGGAGGGTGGGGTAGCGGGAGAGGAAGGCCAGGTGGTGTTCGTCCTCGTAGACGATCCGCTCGTGGGTGTAGGCCGGGTCACCGGCGACTATGGCGCAGATGAAGCACGGGCTCGACTTCACGCGGGCTTCGTACGCCTGGACATCGAAGGGTATGTTCCTTTCAAGATCCATCCCATGATGATGCCACCCAGCAGCGCGACCCCGTGGAGGTCCGCCAACGCGGCCAGCACGCCCGCGGCGGGCACGGCGACGGCGGGGAAGAGCCAGAGGGGCAGGCGCTCGCGCTTCTCGACCAGCTGGAAGCCGACCGCCGCCGCCGCGACCATGACGACGACGCCCCACGTGCCCAGGCCTATGAGGATCAAGACGCCCAGGACGAGCGCGTAGTACGCGCCCAGCGCGCGGCCCATCCTCTCGCCGGAGGCCACGGCGAGGCCGCCGGCCAGGCCGCAGACGGCGATCGAATTGCCCGCTCCCGGATCGTTCAGCAGATATCCGGCCGCCTCCCCGGCCACGGCCCCCGCGGCGTACAGGGCGAGCCAGCGGGCCGGGCCGAACGCCCGCTCGGCGAAGTAGCCGAGCCCGGCCAGGCACACCAGGTTGAACAGGGTGCCCAGCAGGCCGCCGTCCTGCACCACCAGTGCCGTCCCCAGCCGCCACCACTCACCCCCGCTGATCGCGGCCGGGTCCCGCATCAGGGCGGGCTCCAGACCGGGGATCGCGAACTGGAGGAGGCTGGGGACCGCCGTGATCACGAAGACCACGGCTGTGGTGTACGGCTTGAACATGGCGTTCAGCCTCGCACAGCGGCTCTGAACGGGGCAGTGGCCTATGTACGAGGCTTGACGATGACAAATGTCAGGCCGCGACCTCGACGCGCTCGCGGTCCGCGAGCGTGACGGCCGGGGCGATCGCGGCCGGCTCGCTCCGGGGGAGGAAGCGGGAGGCGGCGGCGATCAGCACGCCCAGGACGACCCCGATGCCGAGCGCGGTCCGTAGCGACGTGGCGTCCGAGATGAAGCCGATCACGACCGGTCCGAGCAGCAGGCCGGCGTACCCCATGGCGCCCGCCTGGGCGATCGCCGGTCCCGGGGAGTCGGTGGCGGTGCCCGCCAGCGACAGGGTCAGCGGCGAGATCGTCGCCACGCCGAGCCCGACGAAGAACATCGCGAACACCGCCACCAGCGCCGCCGGCGCCATCAGCACCACCGCGAAGAACCCGGCGGTCGCCACCCCGGAGACGGTCAGCATGCCCCGGACGCCGAACCTGGTCCGCAGCCGGTCACCGGTGAGCCTGGCGATCAGCATGCCCGCCTCGAACACCGGGTAGCCGAGGGCGGCCAGCGCCTCGGGGGCGCCCAGCTCGTCGCGCATGTAGAGGCCGTTCCAGTCGGCGACCGTGCCCTCGACCATGAACGCGAAGAACATGATCGCGCCCAGCAGGTAGACGATCGGCGGCATGCGCCGGCGGGCCGCCGTCGCGGTCTCGGCCGCCGGGGGCTCGGGCAGGTACGTACGGCCGATCAGGATCATGACGGGCAGCGAGATCAGGCCGATCAGCGCGACGTTGGCGGTGAACGGCAGCCCCACGGCGATCGCCAGGCTGCCCAGCCCTCCCGCCGAGATGGCGCCCACGCACCAGCCGGCGTGCATGCCGTTCATCAGCGGCCGTCCGTACGCCTGCTCGACCGTGGAGCCCTGGGCGTTCATGGCCACGTCCACGGTGCCGAACGCCATGCCGAAGAACGCCACGGCCACCATGAGCGACGGGAGGTTCGGGGCGAACGCCACGGCCACGAGTCCCAGCGCGGTGAGCGGCCCGCCGATCCGCAGCACCGCCCGGCTGCCCGCACGGGCCATGATCCGGCGCATGGACTGCATGGTCACCAGCGCGCCCAGGCCCCACACGAGGAGGACGGCGCCGACCGTCGACTCGGACAGGCCGAGCTTGTCGGTCAACGCAGGGATGCGCACCGTCATGGTGCCCACCATCAGTCCGCCCAGCACAAACGTCAGAACCGCCCCGTAACGGGCACTCCTCAGGGAACGGGTCATCGCTTAACTCCTCACAAGAATTCGCATATTCAGGTCTGGTGGCCCGCCCGGCACCCGAGCGCCGCGCCGGGGTGGGGTGGGGTGGGGTGGGGTGGGGTTGGGCTGGACGGTTGTGGCCCGGCAAGGTTGCGCCTGCCCGCTCGTCATGAGCGGTGAGCACCGTCGCCGGCCGAAGCCGCCGCTCCCGTCGCCAAGCGCGGAGGCCGGGCCTTCTGGCCGAGGGTCCGGGGCCGAGCCCAGCGCTGGGGTCGAGTGGTCGGGGCGGCGACGTGCGCCCGGTCGAGCGGTGGTCGCGTGCCGTCCCGTGCCTGGGCACGGGTCCGCCGCCCGGTCCGGGTGGCGGCTCGGCCGTCGCCCCCGCCGTGGGCAGGCCACGTCCCCGGTCGGGGCGGCGCCGTACCGCGTCGTCCGGGAAGGCCGCAGAAGGACCCGCACGGGCGGGTCAGGGGGTCAGGAAGGGGGTTTGAGCAGCGCTTTCATCCGGGTCTCGAGCGCCTGGAGATCGTCCTCCGTGTTCAGCTCCGGGTCGTGGCTGGCCACGTCCCAGAGCCCCTCACACGCCAGTCGTACGATCTGCGACGCGCGCGGATCCGGCTCCTCGCTCAACCCCTCGCGATGCCAGCGGGCCATCGCCTCGCGTAGCGGCGCGAGCAGGAAGAGGTTGCCGGAAGCGCCCGTGACCACGGCCCATCGTCGCAGCCGCCCGGAGCGGACGGCGGCCAGCGTGGCGTGCAGGTAGCGCTCGGTGTAGGTCTGCCCGGACTGCGCCGCCATGAGCTGGTCGAAGTCCTCGATCAGGCGCTCCACCATGCCCTTGATCAGGGCTTCTTTGGTGCCATAGTGATAGAGGAGGCCGCCCTTGCTGACGCCCGCCCGGTCCGCCACCGCGGCCAGGGTGAGTGCGGACGAGCCCTGATCGCAGAGCAGATCCTCTGCCGCGTCCAAAAGCTCGTCTCTTCGCATGCCGGTACTGTACCGTCCGGACGGTACAGTGGCAAACGAGATACCCTGATCGGGTGACCAGACCGTCGGCCTATCTTGATCATGCGGCTACCACGCCCATGCTGCCCGAGGCGATCGAGGCCATGACGGAGCAGCTCAAATGCGTCGGCAACGCCTCCTCGCTGCACGCGGCGGGCCGCCGGACGCGCAGGGTGGTCGAGGAGGCGCGCGAGACGATCGCCGACGCGCTCGGCGCCCGGCCCAGCGAGGTCGTGTTCACCTCGGGCGGCACCGAGGCCGACAACCTCGCGATCAAGGGCCTCTACTGGTCGCGCCGTCCGAGGCGGCGCGTGCTGATCAGCTCCGTGGAGCACCACGCCGCGCTCGACCCGGCCCACTGGCTGGCCGACAGCCAGGGCGCCGAGGTCGAGCTGCTCGACGTGGACGCGTACGGCCGGGTCCACCCCGAGACGCTGCGCGAGGCCATCGAGCGCGCCCCCGACGACGTGGCCATGATCAGCGTCATGTGGGCCAACAACGAGGTCGGCACGGTCCAGCCCGTCCACGTGCTGGCGGCCATCGCCCATGACCACGGCATCCCGTTCCACACCGACGCGGTCCAGGCGGTGGGGCAGTTGCCCGTGTCGTTCTCGGCCTCGGGGGTCGACGCGCTCACGCTGACCGGCCACAAGGTCGGCGGCCCGATGGGGGCCGGCGCGCTGCTGCTGGCCAGAGGGCTGACACCGGTCTCCGTGCAGCACGGCGGAGGCCAGGAGCGCGACGTGCGCTCGGGCACGCTCGACGCGCCCGCCATCGCCGGGCTGGCCGCCGCCGTCGGCACCGCCGTCAAGGAGCAGGAGGCCCTGGCCCGCCGCCTGACGTCGCTGCGCGACGAGCTCATCCAGCGCGTTCGCCAGGCCGTCCCCGACGTGGTGCTCAACGGCGACCCCGCCGACCGGCTGCCCGGCAACGCCCACTTCTCCTTCCCCGGCTGCGAGGGAGACGCGCTGCTCATGCTGCTCGACGCCAAGGGCGTGGAGTGCTCGACGGGCTCGGCGTGTTCGGCGGGCGTGGCGCAGCCGTCCCACGTGCTGCTGGCCATGGGGGCCGAGGCGGCGGCGGCGCGGGGGTCGCTCAGGTTCACGCTGGGCCACACCTCGACCCGCGACGACGTCGACCGGCTGATCGAGGTGCTCCCCGCCGCCGTCGAGCGCGCCCGCCGAGCCGGCCTCAGCTGAGCCCCGGGCAGCCGGGGCCTCAGGTCAGGAAGGCCACCACGGCCGACCAGGACGGATCGGTGGCCACGTCCACCCGGGGCTCGCCCTCCTCCCAGCTCACGATCAGCTCTTTCGCGTGGATCGCCGCGTCGCCGGTCGGGTCGGCGTACAGGTGGATGATCCGATGCCCCTCGGCGCTCATGTGCGCCGCCAGCACCGCGTCGTCGCGCAGCTTGAGCAGCCGCGCGGCCAGCCGCTCCTCGAAGTCGCGCAGCGCCGTCAGCGAGTCGCCGACCGGCAGGCCGTTCTCGTCGCGGTGGGTGTACGGCAGCGTGATCGCGATGTGCTGGTCGAACAGCGGATAGTCCACCGGCCGCAGCGGGTGGCGGGCCGTGGCGACCAGCGCCGCGCCGCTGCCGGTCTGCCCTTCGAGCAGCACCCACTCCTCCTCGGTGTAGCCCGAGGCCACGTCGGCGACCACGGCGGGCAGGTGAACGGCGGCCACGGAGTCGATCGGCTGGAACGTGGCCGGCGTGATCTCCCCCACCCACCGGGCCACGTCGTCCTCGCCGAGCAGCCAGTCGAGGGCCAGCAGGGTGGCCTCCATCCTGGTGTCCTCGTCCAGCTCGCCGAAGATCGGGTGGTACGCGGACACGTCGACCCGCGGCTGATCCCTCGGCACCCGCAGCCCCAGCATCAGCTTGTCGAGCGCGAACTCGAAGCCGCCGACGTCGAGCGTCAGGTCCATGGCCTGCGGGTTGGCCTGGCGCGACGGGTGGTACTCCCACAGCATGTCGGACGACGGCGCCGCCTTGGCCCAGCGGTGCGCGAGCGAGCGCAGCTCGGGGTCGCCCGCCGCGGTCACCACCAGGGCGTGCGCGGCCTCCTTGCCGGGAGCCACCTCCCAGACCAGGCCCGGGTGGATCGCGGCGACCGCCGGGGCCAGCCGCTCCTCGAGCCCTTCGACGTCGCCGTTCGCGACCAGGGAGTCGAGCCCCGGCCTGGACTCCTGCCACCACGTCCAGAACTCGGCGATCCCGTCGCCGGCCTCTTCGTCTGCGCCCTTGCGCCCGAACAGTCGCATGGCCTGAATACTCGCAGACCCCGGCCATGGTCGCGCACTCCCGCGCGGACAGTACGCTGGAACGGTCATGGGACTGCGTGTGCTTGCCGCCATGTCGGGCGGCGTCGACTCTGCCGTGGCCGCCGCTCGGATCGCCGAGGCCGGTCACGACGTCACTGGTGTACACCTCGCCCTGTCGGCCAACCCCCGATCCCATCGCACGGGCGCGCGGGGCTGCTGCACGATCGAGGACTCGCGCGACGCGCGCCGCGCCGCCGACGTGATCGGCATCCCCTTCTACATCTGGGACATGGCCGAGCGCTTCCAGCGCGACGTGGTGGAGGACTTCGTGTCCGAATACGCCGCGGGCCGCACGCCCAACCCGTGCCTGCGGTGCAACGAGAAGATCAAGTTCTCGGCGGTGCTCGACCGGGCGCTGGCCCTGGGCTTCGACGCGGTCGCCACCGGCCACCACGCCAAGCTGGTCGACGGCGTGCTGTCCAGGAGCCCCGACCAGGGCAAGGACCAGTCGTACGTGCTCGGGGTGCTCACCCGCGAGCAGCTCAGCCACGCGATCTTCCCGCTGGGCGACTCGACCAAGGCCCAGGTGCGCGAGGAGGCCGCCAGGCGCGGCCTGACCGTCGCCGACAAGCCCGACAGCCACGACATCTGCTTCATCGCCGACGGCGACACCCGCGGCTTCCTGGCCGAGCGGCTCGGCGCGGCCGAGGGCCCCATCGTCGACCAGAGCGGGGAGGTCGTCGGCAGCCACCAGGGCGCCCACGGCTTCACGATCGGGCAGCGCAAGGGCCTGCACATCGACCGCCCGGCGGCCGACGGCCGGCCCCGCTACGTGCTGTCGATCGAGCCGGTGTCCAACACGGTCACGGTCGGCCCGCGTTCCGCGCTGGAGGTCACCTCGATCACGTGCGGCAGCCCGGTGTGGAACGGCCCGTCGACGTCGGAGGACCTGACCGTGCAGCTGCGGGCGCACGGAGAGGTGTACGCGTGCCGCTTCGAGGAGGCCGGCGGCGGCCTCCGCATCGACCTCGACCGCCCGGCCACCGGGGTGGCGGCGGGGCAGGCGGCGGTGCTCTACTCCGGCGACACCGTGATCGGCTCGGCGACGATCGTCTTCGCTAGCTGAGCGTGGCCGACTCGCCGACCGTCAGGCGGCGGAAGTCGGCGCGCTGCTCCTCCGACTCGCCCTTCAGCCACTGGTCCACCAGGCCGAGGCCGATGTCGTTGTACAGGCCGTCATGGGTGGAGAACGCCCTCCGGGGGCGGAGCTCGCGGAGATATCCGATCATGTCCCCGAGCTTCAGCCACGGCCCGCCGGTCGGTACCAGCAGGGTGGGCACGTCCACGCCAGGGACCGTCAAGGCGTCACCCGGGTAGAAGATCTCGTCGTCGATCAGAAACCCGACATTCTGGACGACGGGCACGTCGGGATGGTTCTTGGCGTGCCACTCGCCGAAGGCCCGCACGCGGAAACCGGCCGCCTCGAACGCGTCGCCGTGCCGTACCACCTGGATCTTCGCCGGAACGTCCGTCAGATCCGCGGCGACGCCCTCGCAGGTGTAGATCTCCAGGTCGGGCGGGGCGGCCTTCAACCTGTCGACGTCCACGTGGTCGAAGTGCTCGTGGGTGATCAGGACCGCGTCGGCGCCGTCGAGCACCGGTCCCTTGCTGAACGTCCCGGGATCGACGACCAGGACCTTGCCGTTCTTCTCCACGCGTACACAGGCGTGCTCGTGTTTCGTCAGCTCCATTCCGCAGAGCCTACGCTTGTGCCCATGTCTACGTGGGAAGCCACCGGAGTCGGCTCGCACCCGGGCGAGGACCATCTCGAGGCGATCAGGGTGGTGTTCGGTGAGGTGCCCGGACTGCCGTATTTGCCCGAGCTGCCGGCCAGAGGCGTCGGCGCCGACATGATCGGCAGGACGGCCGGGCTGCTCGTCGATCTGCCCGTCGAGGTGCAGCCCTCCGGGTGGCGGCTGGCCGATCGGCCCGGGCGCGACCACCAGCGGGCCGTCGATCATCTGCGGCGGGATCTCGACGGGCTGGAGGAGGTCGGCCACGACTACTCCGGGCCGCTCAAGCTGCAGGTCTGCGGCCCGTGGACGCTGGCCGGGTCGATCGAGCTGAAACACGGCGACAAGATGCTCTCCGACGCGGGGGCCGTCCGCGATCTGATCGCCTCGCTGGCGCAGGGGGTCGCCGACCACTGCGCCGACGTGCGGCGGCGGCTGCCCGGGGTGACGGAGATCGTGCTGCAGCTCGACGAGCCGGGGCTGCCCGGCGTGCTGGCGGGGACCGTGCCGACGGCGTCGGGGTTCGGGCGGCTGGCGGCCGTCGAGGAGTGGCGGGTGGAGGAGTCGATGCGCTCCTTCGACGCCCCGATCGTGCACTGCTGCGCGCCGTCCGTGCCCTTCGACGTGCTGCGCAGGGCCGGGGTGCGCGGCGTGTCGGTGGACGCCGCGCGGCTGGGGCGCAGGGACGAGGACTCCGTCGGGGAGGCCGTCGAGGCGGGTCTGCGGTTCCTGCTGGGGGTCGTGCCCGGCCGGGACGTCCGGCTGCCGGACGTCGGGGTGGTCGCCAAACCGGCGCTGGACCTGTGGCGGCGGCTCGGGTTCGCGCCCGACCGGCTGGCCGGGCAGGTCGTGCTGACCCCGGCGTGCGGGCTGGCCGGGGCGTCACCCGCGTACGCCCGCGCGGCCCTGGCGGCCTGCCGGAGGGGTGCCCAGGTGCTCAGGGAGGATCCGGAGGCCGGGCCGCAAGGAGGGTGAGCCGGGCGCGCCGGTTGTCGGTGCTCGGCGGTAGCGTTTGCACAGGTTGACGTACGGGCTCGGGTTCGGGCTCGAGTTGGGTTCCAGTTCGGAAGGGGAGCATACGGTGAGTGAGCCAGGCGCCGAGGTCGCGGGTGTGCCCGTGGCCGCGCTCAAGCGGCATGCCGAGCTGAGCGAGCTGGTCGACGACGCCCGCTGGCGCTACTACGTGCTCGACCAGCCGACGGTCAGCGACGCCCAGTTCGACGAGTGGTTCAGGGAGCTGCTCGTGCTGGAGGAGTCGCATCCGTCGCTCCAGACGCCCGACTCGCCGACGCAGAAGGTCGGCGCCCCCGTGTCGGGCGACTTCGCCAAGGTGCAGCACCTCAACCGGATGGAGAGCCTCGACAACGCCTTCAACGAAGCCGACATGGCCGCCTGGATGCAGCGGGCCGAGCGGCTGGCCGAGGGCGATCCGGGGCCCTACCTCTGCGAGCTCAAGATCGACGGGCTGGCGATCGCGCTGGTCTACCGCGACGGCAAGCTGGAGCGCGGGGCGACCCGCGGCGACGGGCGCACGGGCGACGACGTGACGGCCAACGTCCGCACGATCAAGGGCGTCCCCCACCGGCTCACGGGCGACGACGTCCCTAGCCTGGTCGAGGTCCGAGGCGAGGTCTACATCCCGGTCGAGGACTTCAAGAAGCTCAACGAGCAGCTCGTCGAGCAGGGCAAGACGCCGTTCGCCAACCCGCGCAACTCCGCGGCCGGCACGCTGCGGCAGAAGGACCCGCGCGTCACGGCCCAGCGGCCGCTGCGGATGCTGGTGCACGGCATCGGCATCTGGGAGGGCTCGGCCGTGCCGCGGGCGCAGTCCGACGTGTACGACCGGCTGCGGGAGTTCGGGCTGCCGGTCAGCGATCTCTATCAGGTGGTGCCGGGGCTCACCGAGGTCAACGAGTTCATCGAGAACTACCGCGTGCACCGGCACGATCCCCCGTACGAGATCGACGGGGTGGTCGTTAAGGTCGACGACTTCCGCACGCAGCGCGAGCTGGGCTCCACGTCGCGGGCGCCGCGGTGGGCGATCGCGTACAAATACCCGCCGGAGGAGGTCAACACCAAGCTGCTCGGCATCGAGGTGGGCGTCGGCCGCACGGGGCGGGTCACGCCGTACGCGGTGATGGAGCCCGTCGTGGTGTCGGGCTCGACCGTCGAGCGGGCCACCCTCCACAACGCCGCCATCGTGGTCAAGAAGGGCGTGCTCATCGGCGACACCGTGGTGCTGCGCAAGGCGGGCGACGTCATCCCCGAGATCGTCGGGCCGGTGACGGCGCTGCGCGACGGGTCGGAGCGCGAGTTCGTCATGCCGACGCACTGCCCGGAGTGCGGCACCGAGCTGGCGTACGAGAAGGAGGGCGACGCCGACCTGCGCTGCCCCAACGCCCGCAGCTGCCCCGCCCAGATCCGCGAGCGCATCTACTTCGCGGCCGGGCGGCGCGCGCTCGACATCGACGGCCTCGGCTACGTCGCGGCCACCGCGCTCACCCAGCCGCTGCCGCCCCAGCAGCCCGTGGTGCGCACCGAGGCCGACCTGTTCGACCTGACGCTGGAGCAGCTGCTGCCCATCAAGTCGGTCGTGCGCGACCAGGACACCGGCCTGCCCAAGATCGACCCCAAGACCGGGCAGGAGAAGGTCGTCACCTTCTTCTCCAACATCGACGGCGGGGCCAGCCAGAACGCGCTGCAGCTCATCGAGGAGCTGGAGCGGGCCAAGCAGGCGCCGCTCGCCAACGTGCTGGTCGCCCTGTCGATCCGGCACATCGGCCCGCCGACCGCCCGCGCGCTGGCCGACGAGATGCGCTCGATCGAGCGCATCATGAACGCCTCGGAGGAGGAGCTGGCCGCCGTCGAGGGCATCGGGCCCCGGGTGGCGGCCACGATCCGGGAGTGGTTCGCGGTCGACTGGCACCGGGAGATCATCGACCGGTGGCGGGCCGCGGGGGTCCGGATGGAGGACGAGCCCGCGCCGGAGAAGGGGCCGCAGACGCTCGAGGGGCTGACGTTCGTGGTGACGGGCACGCTGGAGGGCTACACCCGCGACTCGGCGGCCGAGGCGATCACCAGCCAGGGCGGGAAGGTGTCGGGGTCGGTGTCGAAGAAGACGTCGTTCCTGGTGGTGGGGGAGAACGCGGGGTCGAAGTACGACAAGGCGGTGAGTCTCGGGGTGCCGATCCTGGACGGGGCCGGGTTCGAGGTCCTGCTGAAGGAGGGCCCGGAAGCGGCCGCGGAGGCGGCGGTGACCCCGGAGGCTTAACACCTTCCGACAGCCGGGTCGCGGCACCCGGCTGCTGCGGTGGATGCGACGTGGGACGGCGCCTGCTGTGAGGTGCGCGTGGCCCGGATGAGGGGCATCGGCGGTGTCGCGGCTCTCGGCGGAGCGGGCGCCGCGTCGTGGCGTGCGGGACCGCGAGACCGTGGGCGCCGCGTCGGTGGGACGGGGTGCGGGGGAGTTCGGCGCTGGTGTGCGGCGCTTGGCCGATGAGCCGGTGCGGTGCCGGTGTGCGGCGTGCGTCATGCGGTGCTGGAGCGGGTGCCTGGGAGTGGCACGGCAGCGCGCGGGCGGTGCCGGGATGGGCGACCTGTGTTGGTGGGTTGCGGGGGTTGGTGTGTGGGGAGGGTAGGCGGCTTGCTACCCAGGGTGGTTTTTGGGTATATGTCGGAAAGGAGAAGTGACGGAACGTACGCGCTTGGTTTCGCGAAGTGGGGTGAAGGTCGTACCCTCCCATAGTGACCTAATGGGGGTTCTGTTACCGATGACTGACCCAACCGACACCCGCGACACCGGACCACGCGTCGGCACGCCGCTCTGGGCGTTCCTCGCGGGCGTAACCGTGATCGGCTTCACCGCGCTCATGGTGGCCATGCTGAGGCTGGACGCCGTAGGGCTGGTGGAGCTCGCCCGCACGCCGCTGTTCTGGGCGCTGTCGGTGCTGGTGATCTTGGGCGAGCTGAGGCCCGTGATGGTGTCGTCCGCCGCCTCGGTGGGTGGCACGTACCCCTCCACCATGTTCACCTTCGCCGTGCTCCTGCACTTCGGGCTGCCCGTCGCGGTGCTCATGCAGGCCGTCGCCGTCGCCATGAACGGGGTGGTGACGCGCAAGGCATGGCATCGGGTCATGTTCAACATCGCGCAGTCGACGCTCGCGCTCACCGCGGCGGCCGTGGTGCTGGGGGTGTTCGGGATCGCGCCGAGTCCGGCCGCGCCCTGGGTGCCGGAGGGGTCGGATCTGCCGGCGATCGCGCTGGCGGGGGTCGCGTACTTCGCCACCAGGGCCGCTCTGGTGTGCGGCGCGGTCGCGTTGCACGAGCGTCGCTCGATCTCGCGGGTGTTCAAGGTCACGGTCGTCCCGCAGAGCCTCGTGTACGTCGGGCTGCTCGGCCTGGCGCCCCTCGTCGTCGTGGCCATGGAGCACTCGCCCGGCATGGTGCCCCTCTTCGTCGCCCCGCTGGCCGCCGTCTACTTCACCGCCACGCTCTCGATGCGCCGCGACCATCAGGCCCTGCACGACGAGCTGACCGGCCTGCCCAACCGCAAGATGCTCATCGTCAGCACGGAGGAGGCGCTGGCCGAGGCCCGGCAGGACGAGCGGGTCGGGCTGTTCCTCCTCGACCTCGACCGGTTCAAGGAGGTCAACGACACGATGGGGCATCCGGTGGGCGACCGGCTGCTGCAGATGGTGGCGCACCGGCTCACCCATTCCGTACGCCCCGGAGACGTCGTGGCCCGGCTCGGCGGCGACGAGTTCGCCGTGCTGCTGCCCTCGATCAGGGACGCCCACGCGGCCAGGGAGGTCGCGGCCCGGCTGCGGGCGGCGCTGACCGAGCCGGTCCGGCTGGAGGGCATGACCTTCGACGTGGACGGTTCCGTCGGGATCGCGCTCTACCCGGACCACGCTCCCGATTTCGAGCTGCTGCTGCAGCGGGCCGACGTGGCCATGTACCTGGCGAAGGAGGGGCGCAGCGGGGTGGAGCTCTACCAGCCCGACAAGGACCGCAACTCTCCCGAACGCCTCAACCTCCTCGGCGATCTGCGCCGTGCCATCGACAACCGCGAGCTGCGCCTGCACTTCCAGCCCAAGGTCAGCCTCGGGACCGGCGCCGTCCAGGGCGTCGAGGCGCTGCTGCGGTGGCGCCATCCGGTGCACGGGATGATTCCGCCGTCGGAGTTCGTGCCGCTGGCCGAGCAGTCGTACCTGATGCGACCCCTCACCGCGTACGTCATCGAGGCGGCGCTGGAGCAGGCGGCCCGCTGGTGGCACACCGGGCTGCAGGTGCAGATCTCCGTCAACATCTCGGCCCGCGACCTGCTCGACTCGGCCCTGCCGGAGCAGCTGGAGGTCGGCCTGGCCGCCTCCGGGCTCCCGCCGGGGGCCATCCAGCTGGAGGTGACCGAGCGCATCCTGACGGGCGACCAGGCCTACACCCAGGAGACCATCAAGGCGCTGGCCGCGCTGGGCGTGCCGCTGGCGCTCGACGACTTCGGCACCGGCTACTCGTCGCTGATCCGGCTCCAGCGCCTGGCGGTGTCCGAGGTGAAGATCGACGCCTCGTTCGTGCGCCGGATCGCCGAGTCGGAGGACGACTACCGGATCGTCCGCTCGATCGTGGACCTGGTCCGCTCGCTGGGCCTGCGCTCGGTCGCGGAGGGCGTGGAGTCGGACGAGGTCGCGATGCGGCTGGACGAGATGGGGTGCGACATGGGGCAGGGGTGGCTGTTCGGGCTGCCCATGCCCGCCGCCGACGCCACCGTCTGGCTCAGGGAGCACACCGGCGCGGGGCCGGGGATCGAGTACGGCTACCAGCCCGAGGTCAGCCGGTCAGCCTGACCCGGCGGGCGCTTACGCGGGACGCGCCGGAGCAGGTAGGCGGGCAGGAAGCAGCGCGGAGGGCTCGAAGACGCCCTCCCAGCGGTAGGAGCAGCCGTTCCGCGCCGCAGCCGGCCCCCTGTTCCCGAGCGGATGACGAGCGGGCGCAGGGTGAGGTTCGTTTCGGCGCGGTTAATCGGTTCGGGGGTGCCACGTCAAGCCCCCTAGGATGGCAGTGTCCAAAGACTCCATCCACGAAACGGGTTACACGACTCATGTCCGCCATAACCCGCGACGAGGTCGCACACCTGGCCCGGTTGTCCAGGCTGGCGCTCACCGACGACGAACTCGACCACTACGCCACCCAGCTCGATGCCATCATCGAAGCGGTTGCGAAGGTGGCCGAGGTCGCCGCCGAGGACGTGCCGCCATCGTCGCACGCGCTTCCGCTGACCAATGTCTTCCGTGCCGACGAGGTACGACAGTGCCTGACGCCCGAGCAGGCGCTCTCCGGCGCGCCCGCCGTCGAGGACGACCGCTTCCGGGTGCCGCGCATCCTCGGGGAGGAGGCATGAGCGAGCGTAGCGAGCGAACAATTAAGCACAGCTCTGTCAGGCTCATGTGCCCGACGAAGGAGGGCGCATGAGTCTGATCAGAAAGACCGCCGCCGAGCTGGGATCCATGATCGCCGGTGGCGAGGTGTCGGCCGTCGAGGTGGCCGAGGCGCATCTCGACCGCATGGCCGAGGTCGAGCCCAAGGTCCAGGCGTTCCTCCACGTCGATCGCGAGACGACGCTGGAGCAGGCGCGCGCCGTCGACGCCAGGCTGAGGGCGGGCGAGAAGCTCGGCCCGCTGGCCGGCGTGCCGATCGCGCACAAGGACATCTTCACCACGCGCGACATGCCGACCACGGCCGCGTCCAAGATCCTCGAGGGCTGGCGCCCGCCGTACGACGCGACCGTCACCGCGCGGCTGCGCGAGGCCGGGCTGGTCTTCCTGGGCAAGACCAACCTGGACGAGTTCGCCATGGGCTCCTCCACGGAAAACTCGGCGTACCAGGTCACCCGCAACCCGTGGGACCTGACGAAGGTGCCGGGCGGCTCGTCGGGCGGCTCCAGCGCCGCCGTGGCCGCGTACGAGGCCCCGCTGTCCACGGGCACCGACACGGGCGGCTCCATCCGGCAGCCGGCCGCGGTGACCGGCATCGTGGGCATGAAGCCCACTTACGGTGGCTCGTCCCGTTACGGGATCATCGCGTTCGCCAGCTCGCTCGACACGCCGGGCCCGTTCGCCCGCAACGTGCTCGACGCGGCGCTGCTGCACGAGGCGTTCTCCGGGCACGACCCGATGGACTCCACCTCGATCGACGCGCCCGTGCCGAGCGTGGTCGAGGCCGCGAAGCACGCCGACGTCGCCGGCATGCGGATCGGCGTCGTCAAGGAGTTCGCCGGCGAGGGCTACCAGCCCGGCGTGCTGGCCCGCTACCACGAGGCCGTCCAGCTCCTGGAGTCGCTCGGGGCCAAGGTCGTCGAGGTCTCGTGCCCGTCGTTCACGACCGCGCTGCCCGCTTATTACCTGATCGCGCCGTCGGAGTGCTCGTCCAACCTGGCGCGCTTCGACGCCATGCGCTACGGCCTGCGCGTCGGCGACGACGGCACCCGCAGCGCCGAGGAGGTCATGGCGCTGACCAGGGCCGCCGGGTTCGGCGCCGAGGTCAAGCGGCGCATCATGCTCGGCACGTACGCGCTGTCGAGCGGCTACTACGACGCCTACTACGGCCAGGCGCAGAAGGTGCGCACGGTCATCTCCCGCGAGTTCGAGGCCGCCTACCAGCAGGTCGACGTGCTGGTGTCGCCGACCACGCCGACCACGGCGTTCGGGATCGGCGAGCGCGCCGACGACCCGATCTCGATGTACCTCGCCGACCTGTGCACCATCCCGTCCAACCTGGCGGGCAACGCGGCCATGTCGGTGCCGGTCGGCCTGGCCGACGAGGACAACCTGCCGGTCGGCCTGCAGATCATGGCGCCGGTCCTGGCCGACGACCGCTGCTACCGCGTCGGTGCGGCCGTCGAGAAGGCCCTGGAGAGCCGCTGGGGCGGCCCGCTGCTGAAGGAGGCCCCGTCGCTATGACCATGGTCTATGACGAAGCGCTCGACCGGTTCGAGCCGGTGCTGGGCCTGGAGACGCACGTCGAGCTGGGCACGAAGTCGAAGATGTTCTGCGGCTGCAAGACCGCCTTCGGCGCCCCGCCCAACACGCAGGTCTGCCCGACCTGCCTGGCGCTCCCCGGGTCGCTGCCGGTGGCCAACGCCGCGGCCATCGAGTCGACCATCCGCATCGGCCTGGCGCTGAACTGCTCGATCGCCGAGTGGTGCCGCTTCGCCCGGAAGAACTACTTCTATCCGGACATGCCGAAGAACTACCAGATCTCGCAGTACGACGAGCCGCTCTGCTTCGACGGCTACCTCGACGTCGAGGTCGAGGGGCAGACCGTGCGGATCGGGATCGAGCGGGTGCACCTGGAGGAGGACACCGGCAAGTCCACCCACGTGGGCGGCGCGACCGGGCGCATCCACGGGGCCGACTACTCGATCGTCGACTACAACCGCGCCGGCATCCCGCTGGTCGAGATCGTGACCAAGCCCATCCCGGGCACCGACCGGCTCGCGCCGGAGGTGGCCAAGGCGTACGTCACCGAGCTGCGCGAGATCATGCGCTCCCTCGGCGTCTCCGACGTGCGCATGGAGGAGGGCTCGCTGCGGTGCGACGTCAACGTCTCGCTCATGCCGCGCGGCTCCGAGGAGTGGGGCACCCGTACGGAGACCAAGAACGTCAACTCCCTGCGCAGCGTCGAGCGGGCCGTGCGGAGCGAGATCGAGCGTCAGGCGGCCATCCTGGCCGACGGCGGGAAGATCATTCAGGAGACCCGCCACTTCCACGAGGACACCGGCACCACCACGTCGGGCCGGTCCAAGGAGGAGGCGCAGGACTACCGCTACTTCCCCGAGCCCGACCTGGTGCCGATCGCGCCCGACACCGCCTGGGTGGCGGAGCTGAAGGCGGCCCTGCCCGAGCTGCCGTCGGTCAAGCGCAAGCGGCTGCAGGCCGAGTGGGGGCTGTCCGACCTCGACATGCAGGCCATGCACAACGCCGACGCGATCGACCTGGTCGAGGCCACGGTCGCGGCGGGCGCCCCGGCGGCGGACGCGCGCAAGTGGTGGATGGGCGAGCTGGCCAGGCGTGCCAACGAGAGCGGCACCGCGCTGGCAGACCTGCCCATCACCCCGGCGCAGATCGCCAGGGTGACCGAGCTGGTGGCCTCCGGCGCGCTCAACGACAAGCTGGCGCGCGAGGTGCTCGAAGGCGTGCTGGCCGGTGAGGGCACGCCGGACGAGGTGGTCGAGAAGCGCAGCCTGCAGATCGTCAGCGACGAGGGCGAGCTGCTGGCCATCATCGACCAGGTGCTGGCCGGCAACGCCGACGCGGCCGAGAAGGTCAGGTCCGGCAAGATCGCCGCGGCCGGCGCCCTGGTGGGCGGCGTCATGAAGGCCAGCAGGGGCAAGGCCGACGCGGCCCGCGCCCGCCAGCTGATCCTGGAGAAGCTGGGCGTCTCCGAATAGCGCGGGCAGACCGCCGAGGAGTAACCGGGCAAACCACTGAGGGCCTCGCCGTTCCGACGGCGGGGCCCTTCTTGGTGTGGGGGGTCCTAGGCCCAATTGCGGGGGCCGGCTAGGACCGGCGCTGGAGGCGCCGGGAGGCGGGTCTCCGTAGCGTTCGCAGCATGAAGAGAAAAGCATTGACGGCGGGCCTGGTGGCGATGGTGTCGCTGGTGGCCTTCGAGTACATGGCGGTCGCGATCGCCATGCCGGTCGTGGCCAAGGAGCTCGGCGGGCTGGAGCTCTACGGTCTGGCCTTCAGCGGGGCGATGGCCGCCAGCGTGGTGGGCACCGTGCTCGGGGGACGGTGGGCGGACGTACGCGGTCCCCTGGCGCCTCTGTGGACCGGGGTGGCGGGGTTCGTCGGCGGGCTGACGGTGGCGGGGCTGGCGCCGAGCATGGAGGTGCTGATCGCGGGCCGGTTCCTGCAGGGGTTCGGCGGCGCGCTGGTCAGCGTGGCGCTCTATGTGGTGGTGGCCCGGGTCTATCCCGAGGAGCTGCATCCGCGGATCTTCTCCCTTTTCGCGACCGCGTGGGTGGTGCCCTCGATGGCGGGGCCGGCGATCGTGGGCGTGGTCACAGAGACGCTCGGATGGCGCTGGGTGTTCCTGCTGGTGCCGATCCTGACCGTGGCGGGCGGCCTGGTGCTGCTGCGCGGGCTGGCGGGCCAGCCGCTGGCCGGCGGGCAGAGCGAGTCCGAGCCCGGCCTGCTGGGGAAGGTCGGCTGGGCGGTCGTGACGGCCGTGGGCGCCGGGCTCATGCAGTACGGCAGCGACGGCCGGATCGTGCTGCTGATCGCGGGCCTGGCGGTGCTGCTCGTGGCGCTGCCCAGGCTGCTTCCCGCCGGTACGCTCCGCGCCGCCCGCGGGCTGCCGTCCGTGGTGGGGCTGCGCGGCCTGGCCTCCGGCGCCTTCTTCGCCGCCGAGGTGATCGTGCCGCTCATGCTGATCCAAGCGCGCGGCCTGTCGACGCTGGCGGCCGGCCTCGTGCTCATGGGAGGCTCGCTGACCTGGTCGTTCGCCTCGTGGCTGCAGGGCCGCGAGACCTTCAGGCAGGTGACGAACCTGCGGCTGGGCTCGGCCATGATGGCGCTGGGCATCCTGCTCATGGGCACGGTGACGTTCACGGCGGTGCCGGTGGCGCTGGCCTACCCGGCGTGGATCATCACGGGCTTCGGGATCGGCCTGCTCTACCCGACGCTGTCGGTGCTGACGCTGGAGCTGTCGGCGGCCGGCGAGCAGGGCAGGAACAGCTCGGCGCTGCAGGTGGGCGAGTCGGTGTTCTCGGTGGTGGCGGTGGCCGTCACCGGCGCGCTGTTCACGGCGGCCCACTCGGGCTACTGGACGGTGTACGCGGCCACGCTGGTCATGGCGCTGGCCGGGCTGGCGATCGCGCCCCGGTCTTTCGCGCGGCGGGCAGCGAGCGGTTCCGCCGACCCGGTCGCACCGGCGGAACCAGCTCGTGAGCCCGTCAATCGACCGGCGTGACCTCCCGCCGCCGGGCCGACAGCGTCCTGAACACCGGCGTGAGCAGCGCCAGGGCGGCCAGGACCAGCAGCACCACGGCGACCGGGCTGCGCACCAGGACCGTCACGTCGCCCGCGCCGATCGCCAGGGCGCGGCGGAGCTGGATCTCCGCCATCGGGCCCAGGATCATGCCGATCACCGCGGGGGCGACCGGCAGGCCGAAGCGGCGCATGGCGTAGCCCAGGAGGCCCAGGACGTACAGGACCACGAGGTCCACGACGGTGCCGTTCAGGGCGTAGACGCCGAGGGCGGCGAACAGGACGATCCCGGCGTACAGGTACGGGCGGGGGATCCGCAGGACGCGGGCCCACAGGGGCGCGAGGGGCAGGTTCAGCACCAGCAGCATCGTGTTGCCGATGAACAGCGACGCGATCATGCCCCACACCAGCGCCGGGTTGTGGTCGAACAGCTGCGGCCCGGGCTGGAGCCCGTACTGCTGGAAGGCGGCCAGCAGGATCGCGGCCGTCGCGGACGTGGGCAGGCCCAGCGTGAGCAGCGGGACCAGGGTGCCCGCCGCGGAGGCGTTGTTGGCCGCCTCGGGCCCGGCCACACCCTCGATGGCCCCCTTGCCGAACTCCTCGCGGGCCTCCCCGCGCGCCAGCCGCTTCTCGGCCGCGTACGACAGGAAGGTGGGGATCTCCGCCCCGCCGCCGGGCAGCGCGCCGAACGGGAAACCCAGCGCCGTGCCGCGCAGCCACGGGAACCACGAGCGCCGCCAGTCCGCGCGCCCCATCCACGCCCGTCCGACGGGCACCACCTCGGGCGCCGCGTGGCGCAGCCGCGAGGCCACGTAGAGGGCCTCGCCGAGCGCGAAGAGCCCGACCGCGACGATCACGACGTCGATGCCGTCGAGCAGCTGCGGGATGCCCATGGTGAGCCGGGCCTGGCCGGTCTGCTGGTCGATGCCGACCAGCCCGATCACCAGGCCGAGGCCCAGGGAGGCCAGGCCGCGCACGACCGAGCGGGACAGCACGGACGACACGGCGGTGAAGGCGAGGATCGCCAGCGCGAAGTAGTCCTCCGGGCCGAACGAGATCGCGAAGCTCACCACGGCGGGCGCGGCCACGACCAGCAGCGCCGTCGCGATCGTCCCGGCCACGAACGAGCCGATGGCCGCCGTGGCCAGCGCCTGCGCCGCCCGGCCGCGCCGGGCCATCTTGTTGCCCTCCAGCGCCGTGATCATCGACGAGGACTCGCCGGGCGTGTTGAGCAGGATGGAGGTGGTCGAACCGCCGTACATGCCGCCGTAGTAGATGCCCGCGAACATGATGAACGCGCTGGCCGGCGGCACCGTGAACGTGATCGGCAGGAGCAGCGCCACGGTCATCGCGGGCCCGATGCCGGGCAGCACGCCGACCAGGGTGCCGAGCGTGACGCCGACGAGCGCGTACAGGAGGTTGACCGGGGTGAGCGCGGCGGCGAAGCCGTCGATCAGCAGCTGGAACGACTCCACCTAGATCACCCCCGCCAGCAGCCCGCCCGGCAGCGCCACGCCGAGGCCCTTGACGAACAGCAGGTACGTGGCGAGCCCCACGACCACCGAGATCACGGCCGAGCGCCCCTTGTGCTCGGCCCCGAGCGCCAGCGACAGCCCGAAGAACAGCAGGCTCGCGCCGATGATCCAGCCGAGCACGTTGAGGAGCGCCGTGAACGCCAGGAAGATCCCGCTGACCAGCCCGACGCTGCGCCAGTCCGTGGGCGCGTCCACGTCCACGTCCTCGCTCTCCTCGGGGTCGCCGTGGCCGCCGCGGATGACGTCGACCACGTAGAACAGGCCGATGAGCACCATGGCGCCGCCTACCAGCATGGGGAAGAATCGGGGCCCGATGCCGAGCTGGGAGGCCGCCGCGGAGACGTCCAGCGTCCCGATCACGACGAGCACGCCCAGGCCCAGCACCACGACCGCCAGCCCGAGCTCGGGCCGCCACCAGCGAGCCATCAGGAAACGAGCCCCATCTCGGCGATGATGCCCTTGACCCGGGTCTGCTCGGAGTTCAGGAAGTCGGTGAACTGCTGCCCGGTCTGGAACGAGTCGATCCAGCCGTTCTTGGTCACCGCGTCCTTCCACGGCTGCGAGTCGTGCATCTTGGTGACCAGGTCGGTCAGCGCCTTCTTGTCGGCGTCGGACAGGCCGCCGGGGGCGACGAAGCCGCGCCAGTTGGCCAGCGAGACGTCCAGGCCGCCCTCCTTCAGCGTGGGCGCGTCCAGGCCGGGGATCCGCTCGGCGGAGGTCACGCCGAGGGCGCGCAGCTTGCCGGACTTGACGTGCTCCGCGAACTCGGCCACGCCGGAGATGCCCGCGCTGACCTTGTTGCCGAGCAGCTCGTTGAGCGCCTCGCCGCCGCCGGAGTGGGCGATGTAGTTGACCTGCTTGGGGTCGACGCCCGCGGCCTTGGCCATCAGGCCGGCCACGATGTGGTCGGTGCCGCCGGCGGACCCGCCGGAGATCGACACCTTCTTCGGGTCGGCCTTCCAGGCCGCCACCATGTCGGCGAGCGACTTGTACGGGGACGCGGCCGGGACGACGACGATCTCGTACTCCTCGGTCAGCTTGGCGATCGGAGTGGTCTCGGCCAGGGTGACCTTGGACTTGTTCTGCTCGATGGCGCCCACCATGACCAGGCCCATGGTCATCAGCAGGTTGCCGTTGCCCTTCTCGCCCGCGAGCTGCGCCAGGCCGATGGTGCCGCCCGCGCCGGGCACGTTGTACACCTCGACCTTCCGCTTGGAGTCGGCGGCCTTGATCGCCTGCTCCGCGATGCGGGAGGTCTGGTCCCAGCCGCCGCCGGGGGAGGCCGGAGCCATGATCCGCAAGGAGCCGCTGGCGGACGTGCCGGTGCCTGACTCGCCGCAGCCGGTCAGCGCGGCGAGGGAGAATGCCGCGAGGGCGGCGAATACGCGCAAGCGCATGATCACTCCAGGGGGTGTTTCACGGTTGTAAAACTGGGATCGTGAAGCCCCGGCCCGCCCACGTCGAGGCTTTGCACGCTTGCCGTCTTAGTGGTCGTATTGGTCGCAACCTGGCCGTGACCTGCGTTTGTTTCCATGTGCAGGGTGCGTGCTGTTTGGCCGAGCCCCGCTCGGCGGCCTGCGATGGATGTCCTCGCTTCGCTGCGGATCCATCGCAGGGTCCGTGACGCCTCCCTCGGCACCCAGCTGTTCGTGCTCCAGATGGTGATCGTGATCCTCGCCGTCGGGGGCACCGCAGGGGTGTGGGCCGAGCACACGCGCGACCAGCTCGACTCGCTGCACCAGCAGCGGGCGCTGGCCATCGCGCAGTCCGTGGCAGGGCTCCCACAGGTCAGGGAAGCGTTCAAGCTGAAGAATCCGGAGTCGGTCCTGCAGCCGCTGTCCATGAGCGTGCAGCACGAGACCGGCGCCGACTACGTCGTGATCGCCAACGCCGAGCAGAAGCGCTACGCCCATCCCAACGCCCTGCTGATCGGCAAGCAGCTGTCCACCGACGGCACCACCGTGCTCAAGACGGGCAGGAGCTGGGTCGGCACCGAGACCGGCACGATCGGCACCACGGTCAGGGGCAAGGCCCCCATCCGCGACGAGTACGGCGGCGTGATCGGCCTGGTCTCGGTCGGCGTGCTGGAGACCACGGTCGTCGGCCAGCTCGGGGCCGCGCTTCCGCCGCTGGTGTGGACGGCGCTGGCCGTGCTGCTGGCGGGCCTCACGCTGGCCGCGGTGATCACCGCGCGGGTGCGCAGGCAGACGTTCGGGCTGGAGCCGCGCGAGATCGCCGCGCTGCTGGAGCAGCGCGAGGGCGTGCTGCACGGCGTCAAGGAGGGCGTGCTCGCGCTCGACCTCAACGGCCGCGTCACGCTGGTCAACGACGCCGCCCGCGAGCTCCTGGGCAACGTCGGCGAGGACCTGACACAGATGCCGGTCTCCGAGCGCATGCGCGACGTGCTCGGGGGCGCCGACCCGGGCGAGGACCGCGTCGTGCTGCACGGGGAGCGCGTGCTGGTGCTCAACCGCACCCCGGTCTCGGTACGCGGCCAGCACCGCGGCTGGGTCGTCACCCTGCGCGACCGCACCGAGCTGACCCGGCTGGCCCGCGAGCTCCACGACACCAGCAGCGCGACGGACGCGCTGCGGGCGCAGGCGCACGAGTTCGCCAACCGCATGCACACCATCGTCGGCCTGCTGGAGCTGGGCGAGCACGAGGCGGCCGTCAACTTCATCACCCGCACCACCCGCGGCACCTACGCCACCGACCTGCGCGAACGCGTCCAGGACCCCACCCTGGCCGCCCTGCTGCTGGCCAAGTCCGCCGAGGCGGCCGAGCGGGGCGCCCGGATCGTGCTGTCGGAGGACTCGGACGTGCCCGAGGGCCTGCTCGGCGACCCGCAGGACGCGGTCCTCGTGGTCGGCAACCTGGTCGCCAACGCCATCGACGCGCTCGACGGCGCCGAGGGCACGATCGAGGTGTCGGTGCAGGCCGACGCCGACGGGCTGCGCGTACGGGTGGGCGACTCCGGGCCGGGCATCGCGCCCGACCTGGTGGAAGAGGTGTTCAGGGAGGGGTTCACCACCAAGGCCGCCCAGTCGGGGCCGCGCGGGCTCGGGCTGGCGCTGACCCGGCAGGCGTGTCTGCGCCGGGGCGGCTGGGTACGGGTACGGAACTCGGGCGGCGCGGTCTTCACGGCCCTGCTCCCGGCGAAGGCCCGCACGTGATCCAGTGCCGGGACCCGCGGCAAAGGGGCGCGTGCCGGGACCCGCGGCAAAGGGGCGCGTGCCGGGACCCGCGGCGGAGGTGCGGTCATGAGTGAGATTCGGGTGCTGGTGGTGGACGACGACTTCATGGTCGCCCGCATCCACAGCGGCTACGTGGCGCGCGTACCCGGCTTCCGGGTCGTTTCGGTCGCGCACAGCGGGGCCGACGCGCTCGCCGCGGCGGCCGAGCTCCGGCCGGATCTCGTGCTGCTCGACATCTACTTGCCCGACATGTCGGGACTTGAGGTGCTCAAACAGCTCCACGACGTGGACGTTCTCATGATCAGCGCCGCCCGCGACGTGCCCACGGTCAGGGAGGCCATGCGCGGCGGCGCCGTCAACTACCTCATCAAGCCCTTCACCGCCGCCTCGCTGACCGACCGGCTCCAGCAGTACGCCGACACCCGCAGGCGCCTGACCGCCATCGGCCCCGAGGCGCGGCAGGACGACGTGGACCGGCTCTTCGGGAGCCCCAAGACTTCCGCCCCCATGCCGAAGGGGCTGTCTGCGGCCACGTGCGAGCTGGTCGCGGAGACCCTGCGGGAGGCGGGCCGAGACCTGTCGGCGGCCGAGACGGCCGAGCTCACGGGCCTGTCGAGGGTGAGCGTCCGCCGCTATCTCGAATACCTGTGCGTGGCCGGACAGGCCGAGTTCCGGCCCCGTTACGGCACCGCCGGCCGACCGGAACATCGCTACCGGTGGCTAGGTTGACACACTTCCGTAGCCATTTCCCGTGACATATGCGGATCCGCGTGCCTTACTGTTGCCTGAGACTTGGCTGCGGACCGGGAGGAGATTGAGGCGTGCGTAACGCCGGACCGATCGAATCACCGACCGACCCGTTCGCCTCGGTGCCATTACCCACGTCGGGCGTCTCCAAGAAGCCGCGGATCGAAGGGCTGCCCCCGGGCGTCTCCCGGGACATCTTCGGCCCCACGGACAGGCAGGACCCCCGGCCGGCCCAAGGCCCGAGCGCCCCGGGCGGTCCCTCGGGCGGCGCGCTGCCCCCTGTGGCGCCGCCGGCGCAGCCATGGCCGGTGAACGGCAAGGAACCGCCGACCCCGCCCGCGCCCGTGTTCGGCGCCCCCTCGGAGCGGCAGAGCCCGTACGAGCCCGAGCCTCCTCGCAAGCGCCGCCTCCTGCCGGCGCTGCTGGTGTTCATCGTGGTGCTGGCGGCGCTGGCGTACGTGGTGCCCGCCGTGCTCATGTCGGGCTCCGTCCTGCGCGGCACCCATGTCTCGGGCGTCGACATCGGCGGGCTGACCGTCACCCAGGCGGCCGACAAGCTCCGCAACGAGCTCGCCAACCGGCTGAGCCGGCCGGTCGTGGTCGACATCGCCGGCCGTAAGGAGACCATCCAGGCCGACGAGGCCGGTCTCGAACTCGACGTGGTCGGCACGATCGGCCAGGCGCCCAGCGGGTTCCCCAGCCCGCAGGAGGTGTGGCGGGGCCTCACCGGCAAGACCGAGCTCCAGCCGAAGGTGAACCTCGACTCCTCGCAGCTGTCCAGGACCGTCGAGGGCCTGGCCGAGGCGGCCGACAAGAAGCCGCACGAGGGCCGGGTGACCTTCTCCGGGCTGGAGCCGAAGGTCCGCCAGCCCCAGGACGGCGTGCTTCTCGACCGGGAGGACGCCGTGCGCCGGATCGGCGACGCCTTCCTGCAGGGCGGCGGCAACGTCGTGCTCACCCTCAGGCCGGCCAAGCCCGCCACCACCGCCGAGGCCGTCGCGATCGCCCTCGCCAAGGCGAAGACGGCCGTCTCCGCCCCCGTCACGCTGACTGTCGGCGACAAGCAGGCGCAGATCACCCCGGCCATGATCGCCGCCAACCTGACCTACAACTCCGACGGCTCCGGCGGGCTCGCGCCCCAGTTCGACACCACGGCGGTGCTGGCGGCCCTGGAGAGCCGGCTTGTTGACGCGGCCCAGCAGCCGCGTGACGCCACGTACGACATCGTGAACGGCAAGCCGGTCCTGGTGCCCGCCCGCACGGGGCGGGGCGTGAACGACAAGCTGCTGGCCAGGGACGCCGAGCGGGTGTTCGACGAGGGCGGCAGCCGGACGATCCCCGTCCGGCTGGGCGCCGTCGCCCCCGCCGTCACGACGGAGCAGGTACGCGACCTCGGGATCAAGGAGAACGTGGGCGCGTTCACCACGTCGTTCGACGCCGGCCAGCCTCGGGTCAAGAACATCCAGCGCATGGCGCAGCAGCTCGACGGGCACCTGGTGAAGCCCGGGGAGACGTTCTCGATCAACGAGATCGTGGGCGAGCGCACCGTCGAGGACGGGTACGTCGAGGCGGGACAGATCGTCGGCGGGCGGATGGTGAGCATCGTCGGCGGCGGGGTCTCGCAGTTCGCCACGACCATGTACAACGCCGCCTTCTTCGGCGGGTTCGACCTGGTCGAGCACCAGCCGATGGACTACTACGCCCCTCGCTATCCGCCTGGGCGGGACGTGGCGCTGCTCTATCCGGACACGGACCTGAAGTGGCGCAACGACTCCGACTTCGGCGTGCTGGTCAAGACGGCCTTCACGGAGACGTCGGTGACGGTCACCTTGTGGAGCACTAAGCGGTACGACGAGGTGGAGGCGGTGACCTCCGAGAAGCGGGACTTCCGGCCGTTCCGGACGGAGAGCAGCTCGGCGCCCGGGTGCCTGCCGACGGTGGGGGAGCAGGGGTTCACGATCGACGTGACCCGGGTGTTCCACCAGGACGGCAAGGTGGTCAAGAAGGACAAGAAGCTGACCACCAAGTACCGGCCCCAGCCCCAGACCACCTGCACCACGAGCTGACCCTCCCCAGGCCGCGCCCCGGGCGCGGCGGTGTCCCGCGGCGGGCGGAAGGCGTTTCGCCTGTCACCGCCCGCCCGGCCCAGGGCCGTGGCAGGCCGCCTACGTGCGGGCGGTGTATGGCGTTGTGAGCGGCGCGGGACCCGTCCACCCGGTACCGGGGCACCCCGAGGGCATGTGCTCCGGTCTGGGGGCCTCTGAGGCGGTTACGAGAGCGGGACCGAGAGGATGCGGTCGTCGCCCGGCCGTGGGGAGCCGCGGCCATCCTGGTTGCTGGTGCCGACCCACAGCGTGCCGTCCGGAGCCGCGGTGACGGCGCGGAGGCGGCCGTAGCGGCCGGTGAAGTGGGCGACGGGCGTGCCCGCCGACCCGTCCGCCCCCAACGGGACCTGCCACAGCAGGGTCCCGCGCAGCGCCCCCACCCACAGCGAGCCGTTCGCGTACGCCAGCCCCGACGGCGAGGCCTCGTCGGTGGACCAGGTGACGATGGGGTTGACGTAGCGCGAGTCGTCGCTGCGCCCCTCGACCTCCGGCCACCCGTAGTTGCCTCCCACCTTGATGAGGTTCACCTCGTCGTAGGTGTTCTGGCCGAACTCCGACGCGTACAGGCGGCCGGACGCGTCCCAGGCGAGCCCCTGGACGTTGCGGTGGCCGTAGCTGTAGACGAGCGTGCCGAACGGGTTGCCGGGCGCGGGAGCCCCGTCCACGGTCATGCGGAGGATCTTGCCGGCCGGCGAGTCGCGCTGCTGGGCCAGCTGGTCGTCGCCGGTCTCGCCGGTGGAGGCGTACAGGAATCCGTCGGGTCCGAACGCGAGCCGTCCCCCGTTGTGGATCCCGCCCTTGGGGATGCCCCGCACCAGGACCCGCTCGTCGCTGAGACGGTCGCCGGTGAGCTGGTAGCGGACGATCCGGTTGTCCTGTTCGGCGGTGTAGTAAAGGAAGATTTGCTGATCCTTCGCCGCCACCCCCATCAGCCCGCCCTCGCCGGCCGGGCTCACCCCGGGGATCGTGCCCAGCGAGGTGACCTTCCCGTCCCGGGTCAGGCGCAGCAGCCTGGCCGTGTCACGTTCGGTGACCAGCGCGTCGCCTCCGGACAGGAACGCGATCGCCCACGGCACCGCCAGCCCCGTCACCACGTCCCTGGGCTCCCCCGGCCCGGCCCCGGCCGGCACGGTGGAGGTCGGCGTCACCTCCCCGTCGCTGGCCAGACCGCTGGAACAGGCGGTGAGAACGGCCATGAGCATGATCGTCCAGAGCTTCCTCATGTGTTCCATACTTCCCTTGGAGCCGTAAGGTTCTCGGCATGAAGACCTGGGTTGCGTCCGATTCGGTGGCTGATGTCCTGTCCGACCTGCCTGGGGTCGAATGTGCTGTTTACGATGGCACGGCCCCGATGCCGGAAGGAATCGAGGAGGTGGAGGTCTGGATCCCGCCGCTCGTCACCGTGCCGGACGTGCCGGGCACCCTGGCCAGGATGAGCTCCTTGCGGCTGGTGCAGACCGTCACCGCGGGCGTGGAGCCGTACCAGCCGCACATGCCGGACGGCGCGGTGCTGTGCAACGCCCGCGGCGTGCACGACGCCGGGACCGCCGAGTGGGCCGTCGGGGCGATGGTCGCGGTGCTGCGGGAGTTCCCCGGTTTCGTGGACGCGCAGCGCAGGGGCGAGTGGACCTACCACCACACCGACGTGCTGGCCGACTCGACCGTGCTCATCGTCGGCCACGGCTCCATCGGCGCCGCGCTGGAGAGGCGGCTGGAGGGCTTCGAGGTCGAGGTCGTACGCGTGGCCAGGAGTGCCCGCGACGGCGTGCACGCCATGGACGAGCTGCCCGCCCTGCTGCCGGAGGCGGACGTCGTGGTGCTGCTCGTGCCCGCCACGGCCGACACCGCGGGCATGGTCGACGCGGCCTTCCTGGCGCGGATGAAGGACGGCGCCGTGCTGGTCAACGCCGCCAGGGGCGGCGTGGTCGACACGGACGCACTGATCGCGGAGCTCAAGAACGGTAGGCTACGCGCCGCGCTGGATGTGACCGCGCCCGAGCCGCTGCCCGAGGGCCACCCCCTCTGGAGCGCTCCGGGCGTACTGATCACTCCGCACGTCGCGGGCAGCACCCCCGCGTCCGGGCGGCGCATGCTGCGCCTGATCCGTGCCCAGCTGCTGCGCTACCTCGCAGGCGAACCGCTGGTCAACGTCATCACCGACACGTACTGAGAGGATCCCGGAACGTGGCTGGTCCGTGACCTTCGGTGCGTACGGTTGCCTTTGCGAGGGGGTCCTGACTCGCTGTCAAGGATCTCTTGGCGGAAATTGGTCTGTGTGGTTATCAGATCGGTGACGACATCGGCGTTGTCACCACCCGCGCACCCACGAGCGCACACACTGGCGAAGTGATCGACCGGGCTTCGGCGGTCGCAGGTGCAGGGTTCGAGACGGGATGGGCAACGACTGTGATCCGCTGGCGTGATCCACGGGTGCCGCTGACCGCCGCGGCGGCGGCAGGCGCGGTGGCCTTCGCCGCCGCGCTCGGCATACGCGGTCAGGCCTTGCTCACCGGCGCTGTCGCCGGCGGGCTGGCGGCGCTGATCGCGGCCGGTTCGCTGCTGTTCGCCTCGGCGAAGTCGGCCGGTCACCGGCCGACGGCGCTGGGTGCGCGCTGGATGGGCGGCGGAGCCGTCATCTGGGCCGCCGGCGTGGCGCTGCGCCCGTTCGCCGAGAGCTTCCTGGTCAGCTTCGCCGACCTGTTCGTGCTGCTCGGCACCGTGGTGACGGCGGGGGGCGCGCTGATCGCCGCCGACCGCAGATTCCCGGCCCGGGTCGTTTTACGGCATGTCACCGACGCCTACCTGTGCGCCGCCTCGCTCTTCCTGATCGGCTGGGTGGCCGCGCTGCGGCACGTCTACGACGACGCGGCGGACCCGGCGGCGTTCACGTTGGTCATGCTGCCGCCGATGATCGCGCTGCTGGTGACGTGCGCCGTGATCCCGTCGGTGCTGACGAGCCGGGCCTCCTCCTGGCCGCTCGCCCTGGCAGGAGTCGGCGCGCTCGCCACCATGACCGTGGCGGGCCTGGCGGCCGGGGTGGCCAGGCTCGACGGCGGCGACCCGCAGATCTGGACCGTCATGCTCGCGCCCGTCGCGTTCCTGCTGCTCGCGGCCGTCCCGTGGGTGCCGCATCCGGGCGCGGCGGGCAGGTCCGCCGTCGGCGGGGTGGTCGCGCTGGTGCCGATGGGGCTGGTCGCCGTGGCCGCCTGCACGCTGCTCGCCCACCTGGCGGGCGCCGGGGCCGAGCGGCCCGTGACCGGCGTCGTGGTGGTCGCGGTCTCCGTGGTGCTGCTCCTGCTCGTCCGCCTGTTCTTCGTCTCGGCGACCAACATGCGCCTGCGCGGCCTGGTCAAGCTCGGTGAGCGGCAGCTCAGGGAGCTCGCCCAGAGCACCGGCGACGTGGTGTTCCTGTGTGACTACGAGGGTGTGGTGAGCGAGATCGACGCCGGGGTCGAGGTCACGTACGGCTACCGCCCCGAAGACGTGGTCGGCGGATCGATCTTCGACTACATCCACCCGGAGGACGTCCCCGGCATCCAGGTCGCGCTGCGCGCCATGCACCTCGACGAGGACAACGCCGCGCCGGGCGCCTGCCTGATCGCCTGCCGGGTGCGCGCGGCCGACGGCACGTGGCGGCCCACCGAGTCGGTCGCCACCCGCCACGTCGGCGGCGACGAGCTGCTGCTGGTGACCACCAGGGACGTCAGCGACGAGGAGGCGCTGCGCAACCAGGTCGCCCACCTGACCTTCCACGACGGCGTCACCGGGCTGCCCAACCGCGCCTACTTCGAGGAGCGCACCCGCGAGGTGCTCTCGGGGCGCACCTCCGGCGCGGGAGCGGCCAACGTCGCGGTCATCTTCCTCGACCTCGACGGGTTCACCTCGGTCAACGACTCGGTGGGCCACGCCAGCGGCGACTACCTGCTCGGGCAGGCCGCGCGCCGGCTGCGCGGCGCCGTACGCGCCGACGACACGCTCGCCCGGTGGGGCGGCGACGAGTTCGCGGTGCTCGTGGAGACGGGCGGCGACGCGCAGGTCGCGGTCGATCTGGCCGAGCGGCTCGTACGCGCGGTCTCGCAGGAGCCGTTCCGCGTCGCCGACCGCGACGTGGCGCTCACCGCGAGCGTGGGCGTGGCCTTCACCGAGGACGACATGCCGGCGGGCGACCTCATCCGTAACGCGGATGTCGCGATGGCGCGCTCCAAAGAGCTGGGCGGGCGGCGGGTGGAGGTGTTCGCCGCGCAGATGCACGCCGACGTCGTGCGCCGGCTGGAGCTGGCGGCCGACCTGCAGCGGGCGCTGATCGAGCAGCAGTTCGCGATCGAATACCAGCCGATCGTCGATCTCGCCACCTCGCGGGTGACCTCGGTCGAGGCGCTGGTGCGGTGGTGGCGCGGGTCGGTGTTCGTGCCGCCGGAGCAGTTCCTGGGCCCGGCCGAGGACACCGGGCTGATCGTGCCGCTGGGGGAGTGGATCCTGCGCGAGGCGTGCCGCGAGGTGGCCGCCTGGCGGGCCTCGGCCTGGGACATCGGCCTGTCGCTCAACCTCTCGGCCCGCCAGATCACCGCGCCGCGGTTCGTCGAGACGGTCGAGGAGGCGCTGGCCGAGAGCGGGCTGCCGGCCTCCGCGCTCACCCTTGAGGTGATCGAGGAGATGCTGGTCGAGGACGCCGAGGAGACGATCAAGCGGCTGTCGGAGCTGCGGGCGCTCGGCGTGCGGCTGGCCATCGACGACTTCGGCACGGGTTACGCGTCGCTCGCGTTCCTGCGGCAGCTCCCGGTCGACATGATCAAGATCGATCCGTCGTTCGTGTCGGGGCTGGGCAAGGACGACACGCTGACGCTGCTCACCCGGACGATCGTGCGGCTCGGCCACGACCTCGGGCTTATCGTGGTGGCAGAGGGGATAGAGCGTCCCGAGCAGCTCGATCTGCTCAAGCGGATGGGGTGCACGAAGGGTCAGGGTTTCCTGGTCGCACGGCCGATGGCGGCGCGCGGAGTCGACTCGTTGATGCGTACGAGTCTCACTGTTTGAGACAAGTGTCCACGAAGTTGACACCAGGGCATTCGGTGCGGCTATGGTGTAGGCCATGCTTCGCAGTGAGATTCTCGTAGTACTTCGCCGGCGCGCAGGCCGATAGCGAAGCACTTCGACCTGCGCGCCGCCCCAGACCCGCCGTCCGGTGGGAAGGGGCATTTTTTATGTCCTTAAGCGAGTAGCCACGCAAGGAACGAGCCGATGACCGAACGGATGACAGGTGCACAGGCCCTGGTGAGGGCGCTGGAGCACGTTGGAGTCGACACAGTGTTCGGGATCCCGGGCGGTGCCATTCTGCCGGCCTACGATCCTCTCTACGACTCGACCAAGGTCCGGCACGTGCTCGTACGCCACGAGCAGGGCGCCGGTCACGCGGCCGAGGGCTACGCGCAGGCGACCGGCAAGGTCGGGGTGTGCATGGCCACCAGCGGTCCCGGTGCCACCAACCTGGTGACGCCGATTGCCGACGCGTACATGGACTCGGTGCCGATCGTGGCGATCACCGGCCAGGTGGCCAGCGCGGCCATCGGCACGGACGCGTTCCAGGAAGCCGACATCTCCGGCATCACCATGCCGATCACGAAGCACAACTTCCTGATCACGGACCCGGCGGACATCCCCCGCACGATCATGGAGGCCTTCCACATCGCCTCCACCGGCCGGCCCGGCCCGGTGCTCGTCGACATCTCCAAGGACGCGCTGCAGGCCGACACCACCTTCAGCTGGCCGCCGACCATGCAGCTCCCGGGCTACCGCCCGGTCACCAGGCCGCACTCCAAGCAGATCCGCGAGGCCGCCAAGCTGATCGCCGAGTCCAAGCGGCCGGTCCTGTACGTCGGCGGTGGCGTCCACAAGGCGCATGCCTCCGCCGAGTTGCTGCAGCTGGCCGAGCTGACCGGCATCCCGGTCGTCACCACCCTGATGGCGCGCGGCACGTTCCCCGACAGCCACCCGCAGCACATGGGCATGCCGGGGATGCACGGCAGCGTGTCGGCCGTGGGCGCGCTGCAGAAGGCCGACCTGCTCATCGGGCTGGGCGTGCGCTTCGACGACCGGGTGACCGGCGACCTGGCGTCGTTCGCCCCGTACGCCAAGGTCGTGCACGCCGACATCGACCCGGCGGAGATCTCCAAGAACCGCCACGCCGACGTGCCGATCGTGGGTGACTGCAAGGAGGTCATCGGCGACCTGGTCGCGGTGATCCAGGCGTCCGGCCAGAAGGGCGACTACACCGAGTGGTGGACGGCGCTCAACGGCTACAAGCAGACCTACCCGCTGGGCTACGAGACGTACGAGGACGGCACGCTGGCGCCCCAGTACGTCATGGAGCGGCTGAGCGCGATCGCCGGGCCCGACACGTACTACGTGGCCGGCGTCGGGCAGCACCAGATGTGGGCCGCGCAGTTCATCGACTACGAGAACCCCGGCACGTTCATCAACTCCGGCGGCCTCGGCACGATGGGCTTCGCCGTCCCGGCCGCGATGGGCGCCAAGATGGGCCGCCCCGAATCCACGGTGTGGGCCATCGACGGCGACGGCTGCTTCCAGATGACCAACCAGGAGCTGGCCACCTGCGCCCTGGAGGGCGTGCCGGTCAAGATCGCCGTCATCAACAACGGCAACCTCGGCATGGTCCGCCAGTGGCAGACGCTCTTCTACGACCAGCGCTACTCCAACACCGACCTGCAGACGGTCCGCCGCATCCCCGACTTCGTCAAGCTGGCCGAGGCCTATGGTTGTGTGGGCCTGCGATGCGAGCGTGCCGAGGACGTGGACGCCGTGATCAAGAAGGCCATGGAGATCAACGACGTGCCTGTCGTGGTCGACTTCGTCGTCCACCAGGACGCCATGGTCTGGCCCATGGTCGCGGCAGGCACCAGCAACGACGACATCAAGATCGCCCGTGACATGGCGCCCAAGTGGGAGAACGAGGATGAGTAGGCATACTCTGTCGGTGCTTGTCGAGAACAAGCCGGGCGTACTGGCACGCGTGTCCGCGTTGTTCAGCCGAAGGGGCTTCAACATAGACTCGCTGGCAGTGGGGCCGACCGAACACGACGACATCTCGCGCATGACCATCGTGGTCAGCGTCGAGGAGCTGCCGCTTGAGCAGGTCACCAAGCAGCTCAACAAGCTGGTGAACGTGCTGAAGATCGTCGAGCTCGACCCGTCGCAGTCCGTCCAGCGCGAGCTGATGCTGATCAAGGTCAAGGCCGACGCCGACAGCCGGTCCCACGTGCTGGAGCTGGTCAACCTCTTCCGCGCGCGCTGCGTCGACGTGGCCGCCGACGCCGTGACCATCGAGGTCACCGGCACCCCCGACAAGCTCGAGGCGTTCGTCAAGGTCCTCGAGCCGTTCGGGATCAAAGAACTCGTCCAGTCGGGCATGGTGGCCATCGGCCGCGGCGCCCGTTCCATCACTGACCGGTCCCTCAGGGCACTGGACCGTACCGCCTGAAAGGTTTAGCAAGTGACCGAGATTTACTACGACGACCAGGCCGACCTGTCGATCATCCAGGGACGCCACGTGGCCGTGCTGGGGTACGGCAGCCAGGGCCACGCCCACGCGCTCTCCCTGCGTGACTCCGGCGTGGACGTGCGCGTCGGCCTGCCGGAGGGTTCCAAGAGCCGCGAGAAGGCCGAGAACGACGGGCTTCGGGTCGTCACCCCGGCGGAGGCGGTCGAGGAGGCCAACCTCACCATGATCCTCGCGCCGGACCACATCCAGCGCCACCTGTACGCCGACCACGTCGCCCCCAACCTGGTCGAGGGTGACGCGCTGTTCTTCGGCCACGGCCTGAACATCCGCTACGGCCTCATCGAGGCGCCGGAGGGCGTCGACGTGTGCATGGTCGCCCCCAAGGGCCCCGGCCACCTCGTCCGCCGCCAGTTCGAGGCCGGGCGCGGCGTGCCGTGTCTCGTGGCCGTCGAGAAGGACGCCTCGGGCAAGGCGCTGGACCTGGCGCTCTCGTACGCCAAGGGCATCGGCGGCACCCGCGCCGGCGCGCTGCGCACGACGTTCACGGAGGAGACCGAGACCGACCTGTTCGGCGAGCAGGCCGTGCTGTGCGGCGGCGTGTCCGAGCTGATCAAGGCCGGCTTCGAGACCCTCATCGAGGCGGGCTACCAGCCCGAGGTCGCCTACTTCGAGTGCCTGCACGAGATGAAGCTGATCGTCGACCTCATGTACGAGGGCGGCATCTCGAAGATGTACTGGTCCGTCTCCGACACGGCCGAGTACGGCGGCTACACCCGCGGCCCGCGCGTCATCACGGACGAGACGCGTCAGGAGATGCGCCGGATCCTGGGCGAGATCCAGGACGGCACCTTCGCGCGGCAGCTCGTCGAGGAGTTCGACGGCGGCCAGAAGGAGTTCAGCCGCTACCGCGAGGAGCTGGCCGAGAACCCGATCGAGAAGACGGGCGCCAAGCTGCGTCCGATGATGAGCTGGCTGAAGGCGTAGTTCGGGGTTTGCTGGATTGGGCAACGGGTGTGGTGGGCCAGGCGCACCCACCCGTTGCCCGTCTGGGTGATTGGCCTGCTGGATCCCGCCCCGAGCGGTCCTCGCTGCGCTCGGGCGTCCTTCCTGGGCGCGCCTGCCGGCGCGCGGGCGCTTCGCGCCAACCGACCAAGCATGTTAAACGGCGACTATGTGGATCAGACTCACCGATCGCGGGACACTTAACTGATCCAGCGCGACTGCTGTCCTGTCAGGCGCGCGATGGTTTCGAAGTCGCCATCAGCGTGAAGCAGGGTCAGCTTGTGATGTCGAGCTGTAATGGCTATGAGGAGATCCACCGGGGAAGCACATTGGTGCCAACCTTTGTCCGCCAGTTCGCGCTGCAATCGGCTCGTCTCATCCCAGGCCGAATGCGGAATCACATAGTACGGAAAGGTCTCATGGAGCAGGCTGTCGGCCTCGTAGAAGGCAGGTCGCCCTCCGCCAGCGCGCAGATACTCCTGCCGCACCGGCTCACAGATGCCAACTAGACCTGCAGAGACTGTCTGGTCCCATTCAGCGCCGACTTGTCCTCTGTAGAAGCGGATCAACGCGCTGGTGTCGACGAGAAAGAGCTCTGTCACGCCACGGCCTGGTTCGCGTCGTCGCCCTTCTCGAGGACAGAGAAGTCGATCTCCCCCGTGGCCACCATCTCACGCATGCGAGCCACTGCAGCCGCCCGTCTGCGCCGGTCAACGATTTCCCGCAGTGCGGCGTTGACCGTGTCCTTCTTTGACGAGGTGCCAAGGAGCTTTGCGGCCTCGGCCAAGGCTTCATCGTCGAGGTCGATCACTGTCTTGGTCATGCCTGTCACCCCATGTGTATATACGATTTTCAATCAGTATATACACATGGACGTAAGACGGCGAGGTCAAGCGCGGCTCCGGGGGATGCCTTGCCTGACCAGGTGGTCCTGCGGTCGGCCGGTCCGCAGGGGCTGCCCTTAGGGCATGAGGCCCAGGAGTTCGGGTTCGGTGGCTCTCGTGCGCCACTCGCGGTCAGGATCGGGAACCAGTCGTCGGGTCTTCAGATCGAGCAGGCCGCTCACGTGGCTCACCTCGGCCGCCACGGTGCCGTCCACCCGCCGCAGGAGATGGCGCACCCGATAGGTCTTCCCGCCGCTCCACTCCCAGTCGCAGGTGACGTCCACCTCGTCGCCGCCACGCAGCTCACGGTGGTATTTGATGACGGTCTCGAGGTTGACGGGGCCGAGGCCGCTGCCGAGCAGATCCTCGATCGACACCCCGGCGGCCCGGACGCAGGTGAAGCGGGCGTGGTCGGCGTACTGGATGTAAAAGCCGCCGTTGAGGTGGAGCTGTGGGTCGATCTCGTAAATGCGGACTTCGAGGCGGACGCTGAAGGGCTCAGTCACGGGGCTGTGCGTCATCGGGAGCTCCTTGCTCGGTCAGCCGGCGCAGTGAACGGTCGGTGAGATAGCGGCGGCCGTCCTCGCGGACCTCCAGCCAGTCGCCTCGGGCCCAGCCGCCGGCGGCCTGGGGGGAGAAGCCGTGCTTGCGGAACAGCGCGCTGGCTTCGGTCCTGGTCAGGCCATCGCGCCCCCATTCGGCGATGAGCGCTCGATGCCGGCTGTCCGCTGAGGGTTGGGCCGGATCAGCCGAGATCGCATCGGCCAGCGCCGCGAATCCGGCGCTGATCTGGCGTAGCGCCGCGGCTATCTGATCCTTCTGCGGCCATGGCTCCATCTCCATAGGTCAGCAATTGCTACCGATCGATGAGCATTGTCGTCGGCGGTCGGCCGGTGTTACCGTCTTTCATGTGTAAGAAGAATCTTACATATGAACGAAGACTCTGACCATGGAGGCATCGCCATGAAGGCCGTCCGCTACCACTCCTACGGCTCGCCCGACGTCATCAAGCTCCAGGACGTCGGCAAGCCCGAGCTCGGCGACGACGACGTGCTGGTCCGCGTGCGGGCGGCCTCCGTCAACGCGGGCGACTGGCACCTGCTGCGCGGCCTGCCCTACATCTTCCGGGCGCAGGCCGGGCTGACCCGGCCCAAGGCCCATCTGCTGGGCGCCGACCTGGCCGGGGAGGTCGTGGCCGTCGGCAGGAGCGTCACCGCGCTGCGGCCCGGCGATGAGGTGTACGGCTTCTGCCGGGGCGCGTTCGCCGAGTACGTGGCCCTTGCGGCGGAGGGGTTCGTGGTGCGTAAACCGGCCGGGCTGACGTTCGAGGAGGCGGCGGCCGTGCCGCTCGCGGCCGTCACCGCGTTACAGGCTCTCCGCGACAAGGCGCAGGTCAGGGCCGGGCAGAAGGTGCTGGTCAACGGGGCGGGAGGCGGGGTGGGGTCGTTCGCGGTGCAGATCGCCAAGGCGCTGGGCGCCGAGGTGACCGGCGTGTGCGGGCCCGGGAACGCGGAGATCGTGCGGTCGATCGGGGCCGATCACGTCGTCGACTACACCAAGGAGGACTTCACGCGCGGCGGCGAGCGCTACGACGTCATCCTCGACAACGTGGCCAACCGCTCGCTGGCGGACTGCCGGCGCGTGCTCGCTCCCCGGGGCGTCTACGTCCACAACAGCGGCGACAAGGGCGGACGCTGGCTGGGGGTCATGGTCCGCATCATCCACGTGATGGTGTCGTCCATGTTCGCACGGCAGAGCCTGGTCGCCGGATACGTGGCCGACGAGAGCACCGACGATCTCGTGGCCCTGCGCGACCTGCTCGAAGCGGGGAAGATCAGGCCGGTCATCGACAGAACCCATCCGCTGAGCGAGGTCCCCGAGGCGATCGCCTACCTCGAGCGAGGGCACGCCCGGGGCAAGGTCGTCATCACGATGGCATGAGGGCGGGATTGTCGGTGGCGGTTGAGAGGATCGGGCCCATGTCCGATCTCACCTCCGCGATCACCGGCTACTGGGACGCCGCCGCCCCCACCTTCGACGAGGAGCCCGACCACGGCCTGCGGGCCGACCGCACGCGTGCCGCCTGGGACCGCCGCCTGCGTGCCTGGACCCCGGCCCATCCGGCCGACGTCCTCGACGTCGGCTGCGGCACCGGCTCCCTGTCCCTGCTGCTGGCCGCGGCCGGGCACCGGGTGACCGGTGTGGACGTGGCGCCGCGGATGATCGAGCAGGCCCGCGCCAAGCTGTCGTCCGCCGGGCTCGCGGGGCGGTTCCTGGTCGGCGACGCCGCCGCCCCGCCCACCGGCGACGACCGCTTCGACGTGGTGCTCTGCCGGCACCTGGTGTGGACCCTGCCCGACCCCGAGGCGGCCCTGCGCGAGTGGGCCGGCCGCCTGCGCCCGTCCGGCAGGCTCGTGCTCGTGGAGGGCCGCTGGCGGGAGACCGGGTCGCCCTATGTGGAGGGAGCCGGCTCGCTGCCCTGGCACGGCGGTCTCGGCGCCGCCGACCTGGCCGCCGCCGTCCGCCCGCTGGTCGCCGACCTGCGCGTCGAGCCGCTCAGCGACGACGCCGACCTTTGGGGCGGTCCCGTGTACGACGAGCGCTATGCGATCATCGCCTATGCCTGACAGACCGATCCGCGACAAGGCCCTCTGTTACATCGTCCGAGATGACGAGCTGCTCGTGTTCCGCCACGTCGACTACAGCCCTGAGGAAGTGGGCGTGCAGGTCCCCGCAGGGACCGTCAGGGAAGGGGAGGACCCCTGGGACGCGGCGCTCAGGGAGGCGCGGGAGGAGACCGGCCTCCACGATCTCACCGTCGTGCGGAAACTCGGGGTGGCCGAGTACGACATGACCCCCTACCGCGCCGAGCTCCAACGCCGCCACATCTTCCAGCTGACCCTCCACGAGGAGACCCCGGACCGGTGGGCGAGCAGCGAGGACCATGACGGTAACGAGCCGCCCACGCGTTTCGAGTGCTTCTGGATCCCGCTCCGACACGGCCACGTGCTGCAATCCGGCCAGGGCGCGCTCCTCCACCGCCTGTTCGAGCACGACACCCAATAAGCGGCGCCGGATAATCGGTTGAGCGGGTTTCGGAGGGGCTGCCAGCATCGTGATCCATGACGGACACCGAGGCCGCTCGCCGGCTCGCTGTGCTCGCGGACGGCGGCATCACGGTCTCGTCCGCCGGGGCCTTCAGTCGCATGCGGGAGTCCGCGGCATGAGCGGCGCCACATGCACCTTCTGCCGGATCGCCGAGGGCACCGAGCCCTCACAGACGATCCACGAGGACGATCACACGATCGCTTTCCTCAATGTCGCCCAGGCCACCGAAGGGCACACGCTCGTCGTGCCGAGAACGCATCACCGGGATCTGACGGAGATCCCGCCCGACGAGGCGGCCCACGTCATGCGGGCCACCGTGGAGGTGTCTCGCCGGCTCGTGGGCGCGCTGGGGGCGAAGGGCGTCAATCTGTGGCACGCGAGCGGCGAAACCGCGTGGCAGAGCGTCTTCCATTTCCACATTCACGTGGTCCCGCGCTACACGGACACGGATCTCACGCCTCCGTGGACGGAGGTCGAGCTCCCGGTCGAGTCGCTGCGCGGGCTGGGGGCGGAGATCCGCCGGTTCCAGTCAGCGCCCCGCCGCCTCCTTTCCTGAAGCGGCGGGGCGCTCACCCGGCGATCAGCTTTCGCCGAACTTCCCGGCCTCGGCGTCGCACCTGCCGTGCCATCGTCGCCGACGGCCAGGTCGGTGCCCGCTTTACCGGAAAGCACGTCGTCGCCCGATTACATCTCGATCACGTTGCCGGAGCCGCCGATGGTGGCGACTCCGTCACCCGAGATGAGGTTGTCCCGCCCTGGCGCCAGGTTCGCCCGCATCGGCAGGCGCGTACGGTTGCGCAGCGTGTCGTCACCCGGCCCGGTGATCGCCACGATCGACTCGATCTGGTCGGCCGGGCAGGCCACCCGGTTGGCGCTCTGCCGCTTGCACGGCGCGGACGCGTCGATCGCGTCGCCGGAGTTCGAAACGATCACCCAGCGGCCGGACAAGGACAAGTCGATGTTGTCGGACGCGTCCCCTCCATAGACGTGCAGTTCCGAACCGGACACGCTCACGTCGGTCGTGGCGTGCGCCGGCCCGGCGACGGCCAGCAGCGAGGCGGCCAGCGTCCCTCCCACGGCCAGCGCCCGCACGCCGTGCGCGCGCAGACCTCTGATCCGCAGCCGCCTGCCGTTCCCCCGTGTACTCATCAATCCCCCCTGTGTTGGATGGCTCGCCCGCGTGCCCCGGACCTTGGATGAGTACAGCGCCACGACGGTCACGCTCTGTGACGAAGCGAAGACGCGTTCGGTGGCTTTTGCCATGTTCGCCGAGGAGCCGGGCATAGACAGGTCGTAGCCTTGTTGTCAGACGTCCGTCATAGCGAGCGTTGGGCGGAAGCGGGCCGTACGGTGCACCCACCCTCCGGCAACAGCAACCCACACCCTCCACAACAGCACCGTAAGCCTCCATACCCCCGCCAGCGGCATCACCAACCGCTGCCATCGCCTCCGAAGAAGAGCCCTGTCCTGCGACTTTGCCCGGTGGCCGAGCCGAGATGGGAACGATCGATACTTGTTTAGCTATATCGTTCGATATAGCATCCGAGTCATGATGAACGCGCGTCGCGGCCCCGAGCGGGGCCCCACCGGGCGCTTCTTCGGTCCTGGCGAGCTTCGCCTGGCCATCCTGGCCCTGATCGTCGAGCGGCCCGGCCACGGTTACGAGGTCATGGGGCGCCTCGCCGACCGCTTCAACGGCACCTACGAGCCCAGCGCCGGCTCCATCTACCCCACCCTCCAGCTGCTGGAGGACGAAGGGCTCGTACGCGTCGAGCAGACCGACGGCCGCAAGGTCTACCACGTCACCGAGGACGGCAGGCGGGCGGCCGAGGAGCAGGCCGACGGGATCGAGCGGCTGTGGGGGCGGGCGGCCAGCAGGGGCGAGTGGGGGATGTTCCGCGAGCCCGAGGCCGCCGAGATCGTCGGCCCGGCGTTGCGCCTGGTCAAGGCGGCCGTGAAGGCGCTCGCCCACGCGCACGGCGACCCTGCCGTGGTCGAGCGCATCCAGGAGGTCTTCGTGGAGGCCCGCCGCAGGATCGAGGAGCTGGACACCAGGAGACGGCCTTGGAAGGAGTCGCCATGAGGCGGAGCGTCGCACGACGGTTACTCGACCGGATGTTCCTCACGGGTGAGGTGGTCGAGGTCGAGGAGGTGGCCGCCCGCATGCGGCGGGTCAGGATCGGGGGAGAGGCGCTCGCCGGTCTGGAATGGACCCCCGGCCAGCACGTACGCCTCTTCGTCGGCGACGGCGGCGGCCTGCTGGGCGGCGTCCTGCGCACCTACTCGATCTGGCGGCACGACCCCACCTGGGAGGCCCTCGACCTGATCGGCTACGACCACGGCGGCGACTCGCCGGGCGCCTCCTGGATCAGGAACGCCCGGCCCGGCATGGAGATCTCCTTCACCAGGCCGGACGGCGGTTTCGTCACGAGGGAAGCCCGCTATCACGTGTTCGCGGGTGAGGAGACGGCCTCGGTGGCGTTCGGCGCGATGTTGCGGGCGCTCCCGGAAGGCGCGACGGCATATGGCGCGGTGGAGGCCGAGGGGCCCGGAGACCATCTGGAGCTGCCCAAGGAGCTGGTCAAGGTGTGCCGGGGAGGCAAGCCGGCGGCCAGGTCCGAGGTTCTGGTCGACGCCGTCAGGGAGCTAGACCTGCCGGACGAGCCCGGCGTGGCCTACCTGGCCGGGGAGGCGCGCACGATCCAGGCCATCCGGGCCCACCTGGTCGACGAGCGTGGCTGGCAGCGCAGGGACGTCCGGACGAAGCCCTTCTGGACACCCGGCAGAAAGGGGCTCGACTAGAGCGATGCGCCCACCCCTCACCGCGTGATAGTAATACCGGTATAGTTATTGGTGTCGCACGTGAGGAGGGGCTGTGATCGAGCTGAAGAGTGCCGGGGAGATCGACGCGATGCGGGAGGCCGGGCGGGTCGTCGCCGCCGTCCACGCCGCGGTGCGCGAGCGGGCCGCCGTCGGCGTCTCGCTGAAGGCGCTCGACGAGGTGGCCCGGACGGTCATCGCGGACGCGAAGGCCGGAGCGTCGTTCCTCGGGTATCACCCGTCGTTCGGCGCGACCCCGTACCCGGGGGTGATCTGCACGTCCGTGAACGGGGTCATGCTGCACGGCCTGCCGACCCCGTACCGGCTGCGTGACGGCGACCTGATCAGCGTCGACTGCGGCGCGTTCGTGGACGGGTGGCACGCCGACGGCACGGTCAGCTTCGCGGTCGGCGAGCCACGCGCGGAGGACCTCAAGCTCATCAGGGTTGCCGAGGAGACGCTGGCCGCCGGCATCGAGGCGGCCGTGCCCGGCGGCCGGATGGGAGACATCGGCCACGCCATGTCCACGGTCGGGCGCGGCGCGGGATACGGCATGCAGAACGACTTCGGCGGCCACGGCATCGGGCGGGCCATGCACGAGTCGCCGTTCGTGCCCAACGAGGCCCGCGCCGGACGAGGGATGCGGCTGCGTCCCGGCCTGGTGATCGCGATCGAGCCGAGCCTGATGGCCGGGGGCGACGACGACTACTACATGGCCGAGGACGGCTGGTCGGTGTGCTCGGGCGACGACAGCAGGAGCGTGCACGTCGAGCACACGGTCGCCATCACCGCGGACGGCCCGGTCATCCTCACCTTGCCGTAGGCTCCCGCATCCCGAACAGGAACCTGGTCACCCTGGTGCGCCGCACCAGCACGTCGTAGGCCGCCACGGTCAGCACGAGCGACAGCGCCACGATCACCGGATACTCGACCAGGATCGGCGCCTGCCATCCCACCACGAAATAGGCCACCGCCACGACGATCGGCTGGTGGAGCACGTAGAGCGGGAGCACCGCGGCCGCGAGATACGCGCTCACCCGGCGCGGCGGCCGCTCCCGCCCCGGACCGGGCGGCCGTCCCCGCTCGGGGCGCCGGCGGTCGAGGGCGCCGAGTATCGCGACCAGCCAGCACCATCCGGCCAGGCCGTACAGCGCCCGCACGCCGATCGCGAGCGGCGTCGGATCGGTGAAGGGATCGGCGCCCGGCAGGTCGCCCGCGATCATGAAGCCCGGGACTCCCACCGCCATCAGCGCGGCCCCCAGCACCGCCGCCGGGACCCGGTCCCGCCGCATCGCCGCGCGGAAGGCCGGGTCGGTCACGAACAGGAACCCGTACAGGAAGAACACCAGGTACGCCCAGCGGCTCCACCCGCCGAATGCCTCCTCCAGCCCCACCAGGGCGCAGACCACCCCGACGGGCACGCCGAGCAGCAGCAGCCCGCAACGCGGGCGGGCGACCGCGGCGAGCCGCTCGCGGATCCGGCGGGCGGGCCCCTGCGGCACGTAACGCGCCAGCGGCGCGAGCAGCAGCGAGAACGTGAGCAGCAGCACCACGAACCACAGGTGGCCGGTCTCGAAGTACGGCCCCCTCAGGATGAAGGGGAAGTCGCTCAGGTCCAGCCGCACGGAGTAGAACTTCGGCAGGAACGCCAGGTAGGACTCGTGGTACGCCGGGTCTGCGCGTAACCGTAACCACTGCGGCACCGGGATGATCGTGGCGGTGGCGAACACCAGCGGCACCCCCAGCCGCAGCAACCGCTCCACGGCGAACCCGCCGGGCCCGCGGCGGCGCATCGAGTGCCACGCCCCCAGCCCCGCGATGAGGAAGAGCAGCGGCATGGCCCAGATCACGCAGAGTGCCGCGATGACGAACGTGATCTCGGTCGTCTCCGCGTTCTTGACGTAGAAGTCGTCCTGAGAGTCGAACACCAGCGACGCGTGGAAGAACACCAGCCCGACCACCACGAGGGCACGCATGGCGTCGAGCTCGGACCGCCGTTCGGGAGCCGCCTGAATGGCCGGATCGTCACGCATGGTCATGATCACCTCCCGTACGTACCAGTCTGAGCCCCCAGATGCGCCCGCGCCATGGTCTGTGGCGAGGTTGGAAAAGGTATAGGAGTTCCCGTAGGGGAACACCGCAACGTCAAGATCGTCGAACTGTTCACCGGTTCCACCATGCAGGGCATTTCGCCAGGTCAAGAGCAAAATTGTGGGCGTTTGTCGAAGTTGAGGGCCGGGGACATCTCACCTCGGCAGCTACGGAGAGTAGTGGACATGTACCAGAGAGGAATCGATATGTACAGACATGGGCTCGTTCTGGCCGGCCTCGTCGCCGGGATGGCTGTGTTCGGCGGCTCCGCGTTCGCGGCTACCACCACCGGCTGGCCGAAGGACAAGGACGACAACAGGAAGATCCTCTTCGTCTGTGGCGACGACAACTACATCGCCGGCGGCGACATCAACAAGAACGAGAACCGCCTGCTGAACGTCGAGACCGGCGACATCCTGAGCAACATCCTCGGCAGCCACAGCGAGGACGACAACCGGAAGTGCACGCTCGCCTGAATCTCCTCAGCAGCTGAGAAACGTAACCACGGGGCCCGCCTGGAAAGGTCGGGCCCCGTGGCTCGCTCAATTTCGCCTGTTGAGATGCGAGTCAAAAGTGAAAAGTGCGGGTGTTTGTCGAAGTTGACGGCCGGGGACATTGCTCCCGACGGCTACGTAGGGTAGTTGTTCTGTAACTGAGAGGAATCGATATGTATAGACACGGGCTCGTTCTGGCCGGCCTCGTCGCCGGGATGGCGGTGTTCGGCGGCTCCGCGTTCGCGGCCACCGCCACCATGCCGAAGGACAAGGACGACAACAGGAAGATCCTGTTCGTCTGTGGCGACGACAACTACATCGCCGGCGGCGACATCAACAAGAACGAGAACCGCCTGCTGAACGTCGAGACCGGCGACATCCTGAGCAACATCCTCGGCCGGCACGGCGAGGACGACAACCGGAAGTGCACGCTCGTCTGAAGCAGTCTCCTCGGCGGTTGAGAAACGTAACCACGGGGCCCGCCTGGAAAGGTCGGGCCCCGTGGCTCGCTCAATTTCTCCTGTGAGATGCGGACCAAAAGTGAAAAGTGTGGGTGTTTGTCGAAGTTGAGGGCCGGGGACATTCCTCTCGACAGCTACGGATAGTAGTTGGTCTGTAACCGAGAGGAATCGACATGTATAGACACGGGCTCGTTCTGGCCGGCCTCGTCGCCGGGATGGCTGTGTTCGGCGGCTCCGCGTTCGCGGCCACCACCACCGGCTGGCCGAAGGACAAGGACGACAACCGGAAGATCCTGTTCGTCTGTGGCGACGACAACTACATCGCCGGCGGCGACATCAACAACAACGAGAACAGCCTGCTGAACGTCGAGACCGGCGACATCCTCAGCAACCTCATCCTCGGCAGCCACAGCGAGAACGACAACCGGAAGTGCACGCTCGCCTGAGATCTCCTCAGCGGCTGAGAAACGTGACCAAGGGGCCCACCTGCAGGGTCGGGCCTCACGGTCTCGCCCAATCTCGTCTGTGAGAGAGGCCTCGCGCAGGTGGTCGGCCCGCACTTCGAATCCGCGTCCGCCACCCTACGCAGGGCCCCTCGGAGGCGGCGTTCTCGAACACCTCGCCAGAAACAGCGATGCCGCTACCGGGCCTGCTCCTCGGCGGCCGATGCCGAGGGGCAGGTCCCGCAGGCTCAGCCTTCGTACGCGAACGACGCGTCGAAGGAGTTGCGGGCGATCCGGTCGAGCTGCTCGCCCGTCATTCCCAGCTCTCGCTGGAGCGCCGCGTAGTTGTCCTCGACGTAACCGCCGAAGTACGCGGGGTCGTCCGAGTTGACGGTCACGACGAGCCCTTCGTCCAGCATCGCGGGCAGGATGTGGTCACGCAGGGACGGCACGGCGCGCAGTCGCACGTTCGACAGCGGGCACACCGTCAGCGGGATCCGCTCGTCCCGGAGCCTGGCCACGAGCTGCGGGTCCTCCATGGCCCTGATCCCGTGGTCCACCCGCTCGACGCGCAGGATGTCCAGCGCCTCCCAGACGTAGTCGGGCCCGCCCTCCTCGCCCGCGTGCGCCACGCGGTGCAGCCCTTCGGCGACCGCGATCTCGAAGACCCGCCTGAACAGCGAGGGCGGGTAGCCCACCTCCGCCGAGTCCAGCCCCACCCCGATGAACGACTCCCGGTACGGCAGCGCCGCCCGCAGCACCTGCTCGGCCTCGTCCGCCCCCCGGTCGCGCAGGAAGCACAGGATCAGCGCGGCCGACACGTCGCCGTCCTTCAAGGCCGCCGACAGCCCGCCGAACACCACCTCCAGCGGCACGCCCCGGCTCAGGTGCGCCTGCGGGTCGAAGAAGATCTCCGCGTGCCGCACCCCCTGCTCCTTGGCCCGCCGCAGGTAGGCGGCGGCGAGGTCGTAGAAGTCCTCCTCGGTGCGCAGGACGGCCATGTGCTCGTAGTAGAGGTCCAGGAACGACTGCAGGTCGGTGAAGGAGTAGCGGGAGCGGATGGCGTCCACGTCGAAGGTCGGCAGGTCGATCCGGTTACGCCTGGCCAGCTCGACGACGAGCTCGGGCTCGAGGGTGCCTTCGATGTGCAGATGGAGCTCTGCTTTGGGACGCATGGCAACGAGTAAACCCGACCCCGCGAGGTGGGAGTATCGTGCGAACCTCTGAACTCGCGGGCGTTTCCGATGAGAAACCTCCTAATCAGAGTGCCGCTCCACGCCCCGCCGGGGTGCGACCGTAGCGGCAGTCCGCCTCGGAGGTTTCTCATCGTCTGGCATAACATCGGAGCTCATGAGGCTGTCGGACCTGCTCGCGCGCGACGACCTGCGGCTGACGCTCGTGACGGGTCACGAGGAGGTCGAGCGGGAGGTCCGGCGCGCGTACCCGACGGACCTGCCCGACCCCCGACGCTACCTGCAGTCCGGCGACCTCGTGCTCACCAGCGGCGTCTGGTACGGCGAGCCGGCCGACTGCGAGCGGTTCGCCGAGGCGCTGTGGGCCACCGACGTCGCCGGCCTGGTCGTGGGGCTGATCGTGCTGGGGGAGCTGCCGGAGGAGCTGGTCAAGGCGTGCGAACGGCGCCGGCTGCCGCTGCTCCTCGCCGCGCCCGACCAGTCGTTCGGCGCGATAACCCAGGTCGTGACCGCCGAGGGGTTCGCGGCCGAGCAGCGCAGGGCCGAACGGCTGAGGGCGCAGACGCTGCTCGACGTGCTGGGCCACATCCCGCCGGGTGAGGTCTCCGCGCACCTGCGGCTGCTCGGCGCCGACCCGGGCCTGCCGACCGCCGCCATGGTGGTCACGCGGACCGGACCGGCGAATGGCGAGTACGACCTGCCCGAGGTCCTGCACGAGGGCCTGGCCAGGAGGGGCCGGCACCTGATCGTCGGCGGTACCCCGCACGAGGCGATCGTGCTGGTCAACGGCCGGGCGTCGCGCAAGAGCCTGGCCGACGAGCTGCGCGGCCTGGTGGCGGAGCGCCCCGGGCTGAGCATCGCCGCCGGCATCAGCGAGATGGCGGCCAGCGTGTCGCAGCTCGGCGAGGCGCTGGAGACGGCCAGGCGGGGCATGGTGTCCGCGCGGGGCGGGCCGGGGCCGGTGTCGATCATGTCGGTCGCCGACATCGACAGCTTCGACCTGCTGATGGCCGCGCTGCCGGCCAGCGTGCGCAGGTCCTTCCGCGATCACCTGCTGGGGCCGGTGGAGGAGTACGACGCGCGGCACGGTTCCGAGCTGCTGCGCACGCTCGACATCTTCCTGGAGACGTGCGGCTCCTGGCAGCGCACCGCCGACGAGCTGTACGTGCACGTCAACACGTTGCGCTACCGGATGCAGCGGATCGAGGAGCTGACCGGGCGGCGCATGTCGTCGATGCGCGACCGTACCGACCTCTACCTGGCGCTGCGGTCAGGGAGAGACGGGCAGGCGGCCCGCGACGACGCGGCCCCGTGAGACCACGGCCACGATGTTCTCCGTGGCCAGGTCCTCGATCCGCTCCCACGGGCGGCCGCGCAGCACGATGAAGTCGGCGCCCAGCCCCGGCGCGATCCGCCCCACGGGCATGCCGATCGAGTCGGCCGCGTCGGAGGTGGCCGCGCGCAGCGCGGACTCGGCGTCCATGCCGAGCACCCGCGTCATGTGGACGACCTCGGCGAACTGGTCGCCGAACTGCACGTGGTGGCCGTTGGCGTCGGTGCCGAGCACGAACCGCACGCCCAGCGCCGCGGCCTGGGCCAGCAGCACGTCACGTCGGGCGATCAGCTCGGCGGCCTTGGCGCTGGCCTCGGGCGTGACGGGGACGCGGCCCTGGGCGATGGCCTCGTTGATCAGCAGCGTGGGCGCGACCGGAGTGCCCCGGGCGGCGAGCGTCTCGGCCAGGTCCTTGGCCATGAGCGTGCCGTGCTCGATCGAGTCGACGCCCTCCTCGACGGCCACGCGGATGCCGTCCTCGGAGTGGGCGTGCGAGGCCACCAGCATGCCGAGCGCGTGCGCCTCGTCCACGACTGCCCTGATCTCGTCGCGGGTGTAGTTGCGCCAGGCGTTCTTGTCGCCGATCGACAGCACGCCGCCGCTGGTCGTGAGCTTGATGCCGTCCATGCCGGCGCGGGCCCAGGTGCGTACGAGCTTGCGGCACTCGTCGGGGCCGTCCGCCGTGGGCTTGCGCACGGGGAACGCGGGCGGCACGAACAGGTCGTTGTGCCCGGCGGTCATCCCCACCACGCCGTGCACCTGGATGCGCGGCCCGGGCAGCACCCCGGCGTCGAACACCCGGCGCAGCGCGATCTGAGCCTCGTCGCCCGCCAGGTCGCGCAGGGTCGTCACGCCGTGCCGCATCGCCCGCTGGGCGTGGGCGACACCGTGCAGCACCTGCTCGTCCCGGGTGGTCACCAGCGGCCAGGTCGCGAAGTCCGGCGGGTCGCCGGATCCCGCGTAGCCGACCAGGTGGACGTGCGTGTCCACCAGACCCGGGAGCACGCACAGACCGCTATGCCCCGGCTCGGCGTCCGGCTGCACGCTGATGATCCGGTCCGGCTCCCAGCTCAGATCGACTGGGCCGCGATATTCGGTACCGTCCCAAAGGGGGATTCCGTCGAGTCTCATTTCAGGCCCGACGCTACCGGAGCCGCCGGGTGGCTGGAGGGATCTACGGTCCTCGGGTGGCCCTCTCGTAGGGACCTACAGGGCTCGCCAGCGGTTTTCCCGCATTCTCCCTGCGTGACGGCTTCCAGTGCGCGGGCGTCCAAAACCACCGTCACACGATGGTAATAATCAATGGATACCGTCCTGACCTGCCCGTTCACCGCCGCTCAAGGATGAATTATGGCTATTTCCCTCGACCGCCGCGCGTTTCTGCGGACAACAGGTCTGGCCGGTCTGGCGCTCGGCCTGGCCGCCTGCGGCGAGACCACGGCCGCCCCCGGCGGCGGAGCGAGCGGGCTGGGCTCGGTCAAGCTCCAGCTCTCCTGGAAGAAGAACGTCGAGTTCGCCGGCGAGTACTTCGCGGACACCAAGGGCTACTTCAAGGCCGCCGGATTCTCGCAGGTCGAGCTGCTGTCGGGCGGCGGCTCCGGCACCTCGGTCGAGTCGGGCCTGGCCACGGGCCGCTGCTGGGCGGGCCTGTCCGCGCCCACGATCACCGCGCCGGCCGTCCTGCAGGGCGCCCAGCTGAAGATCGTCGGCGCGACCTTCCAGAAGAACCCGTTCGCGATCGTCTCGCTCAACAAGAACCCGATCAAGGAGGCCAAGGACCTCGCCGGCAAGAAGATCGGCGTCCAGGACTCCAACGAGCTGGTCTGGAACGCGCTGCTCAAGGCCAACAACCTCGACCCGTCGAGCGTGACCCGCGTGCCGTTCCAGTCGGACCCCTCGATGCTCACCTCCGGTCAGCTCGACGGCTACGTCGGCTACGTCACCAGCGGTCCCGTACGCCTGCGGATGCAGGGCCACGACCCCGCCTACCTGCTGTTCGCCGACGCCGGCCTGCCGCTGGTCGCCGAGACGTTCACGGTGACGCAGGAGACCATCGACAAGGAGCGCGACAAGCTCAAGGCGTTCCTGACCGCCGAGATCAAGGGCTGGAGGGACGCCGTCGCCGACCCGGCCAAGTCCGCCGAGCTGGCCGCCACCGTCTACGGCAAGGACCAGAACCTCGACGTCAAGGAGCAGACCGAGGAGGCCAAGATGCAGAACGAGCTCGTGGTCACCCCCGACGTCAAGGCCAACGGCCTGTTCACGATGACGCCGGAGCTGATCGAGCAGAACATCGCCTCGCTCGCCAAGGCCGGCCTGAACATCAAGGCCGAGCAGCTCTTCGACCTGACGATCCTGGACGAGATCTACAAGGCCGACCCGAGCCTGAAGCTGTCATGACGGGGATCAGCATCGCGGGGCTGAGCAAGTCCTTCGGCAAGGGAGTGACCGCGCTCCAGGGAGTCGACATCCAGACGCCGAAGGGCTCGTTCCTGTCGCTGCTCGGCCCCTCCGGCTGCGGCAAGTCCACGGTGCTGCGCATCCTCGCGGGACTTGAGGAGCCCACGTCGGGCGAGATCCGGGTGAACGGCGAGACCCCCGAGGAGCTGCGCAGGAGTCACCACCTCGGCATCGCCTTCCAGGACTCCGCGCTGCTGCCCTGGCGCAGCGTCGCGGCCAACATCCGGCTGCCGCTGGAGGTCGCCGGGCTCAAGCCGGAGCCCGGCGTGATCGAGGACCTGATCAAGCTGGTCGGGCTGGAGGGGTTCGAGAAGGCCCGGCCCGCCGAGCTGTCCGGCGGCATGCGGCAGCGCGTGTCCATCGCCCGCGCGCTGGTGGTCAAGCCCAGCGTGCTGCTGCTCGACGAGCCGTTCGGCGCGCTGGACGACATGACCAGGCAGCGGCTCAACCTGGAGCTGCTGCGCATCTGGACCGAGAAGCCCGCCACGACGCTCATGGTCACCCATGGCATCGGCGAGGCCGTCTTCCTCTCGGACGTGGTCGCCGTCATGAGCCCGCGCCCGGGACGGGTCATCGAGATGGTGGAGATCGGCCTGCCCCGGCCCCGCACCCCCGAGATGATGCGTACGCCCGAGTTCCACGCGATCCACGACCACCTCAGCGACCTGCTGTTCGGGCACGGCGCATGAGGCGCGTCCAGGGGCTGATCGGCGTCGTCGCGCTCGTCGCGCTGTGGTGGCTGCTCGCCGCGACCGTGTTCGCGGGCGGCGGCGCGGTGCCCACCCCCTGGGCGGTGCTGGCCGCCATGGGCGCCGACGGCTGGGCCTTCTACGGCCCCAACGTCTCGGCCACGCTCGGCGCGGCGGTCCGGGGCTTCCTGTGGGGCAACGGGCTGGCCATCGGCGTGGCCCTGCTGGTGCTGCTCGTGCCCCGGCTGGAGGCCGTCGCCACCCAGCTCGCCGTCATCAGCTACTGCATCCCGCTGCTCGCCATCGGGCCCATCGTGCTGGTGGTCTTCGGCGGCGACGCCACCGTGGTCTTCCTCGCCGCCATCTCCGTCTTCTTCACCACGCTCATCGGCGCCCTGCTCGGGCTGCGCTCCGCCGACCGGGCGAGCCTGGACGTCGTCACCGTGTACGGCGGCGGCCGGCTGGCCAGGCTCCGCTACGTGCAGATCATCTCCGCCCTGCCCAGCACGTTCGCGGGCCTGAAGATCTCCGCGCCCTCCGCGCTGCTGGGCGCGATCATCGGCGAGTACCTCGGCAGCAACGACGCCGGGCTGGGCGTCTCCCTGATGATCTCCCAGCAGCAGTTCCAGGTGCCGCGCACGTGGGGGCTCGCGCTCGTGTCCGGGCTGATCGCCGGGCTCGGGTACGCGATCGTCGCCCTCGTCGCCCGCGTGGTCACCCCCTGGTCGAGAGGCGAGTCACAGTGATCGGCCGCACCGTGCTGAGGATCGTCGGGCCGCTGGTTCCTTCGGTGGTCATCGTCGTGGCCGCGTGGTGGGTGGCCCTGGAGGCGTTCGGGATCAGCCCGCTCGTCGGCAAGCGCCCGCCGCAGGTCTGGGAGTACCTGACCTCGTCGGCCGCCCACCGCGAGGCCGTGTTCGGCGCGCTGGGCATCACGATCAGGGACGCGGCCATCGGGTTCGCCAGCGGAATGATCGCCGCCATGGTCGTGGCGGTCGCGTTCGTGCTGTTCAGGACCGTCGAGCAGACGTTCATGCCGGTCGCGATGCTGCTGCGGTCGGTGCCGCTCGTGGTGATGACGCCGCTGATCACCTTGATCTTCGGCCGTGACCTGCTGGGCGTGGCCGTGATCGGCGGCATCGTGGTCTTCTTCCCCGCGCTGGTGAACATCGCCTTCGGGCTGCGCTCCGCCTCGCCGCAGGCCACCGACCTGATCATGGCGTACGGCGGGACGCGCCTGACCGTGCTGCGCAAGGTGGCCGTGCCGACGGCGATGCCCTCCGTCTTCGCCTCGGCCCGGATCTCCGTGCCCGCCTCGATCATCGGGGCGCTCATCGCGGAGTGGCTGGCCACGGGCCGGGGGATCGGCGCCGAGATCCTGCGGGCGATCGGCGGCTTCCGCTACGACGAGGTGTGGGCGGACATCGTGGTGGTCACCGCCGTGTCGATCCTGGCGTACGCGGTCGTCGGCGTGGTCGAGTCGTTGGTCCTGGCCCGCTTCTCCGACCGCTCGTAAGCGGGGAGTTTGCGGGCCCGGCCGCGGTCCTGTGTGCGGGGGAGGCGCGGCCGGGCCCGCTCGGAAGGGAGCGCGTGGGCGTGCGGTGGGATACCGGCGGGTGTGGCCGGTGGAGGCCCGACGCTCCCTTGGCTCGGTGGGTTCGGCTCAATGGGCGGCGAAGTCCTGGGTCCAGGACGGTCCCTTGGCGTTGTGCCCGACACCGATGTGGGTGAAGGAGCAGTTGAGGATGTTGGCCCGGTGTCCCGAGCTCTTGAGCCAGTCCCTCATCACGGCGGCCGCGGTGGGCTGGCCCGTGGCGATGTTCTCGGCGGCTGAGCTGAAGGAGAAACCGGCGGCCTTGATGCGCTGGTCGAACGTGCGGCCGTTGCTGGAGTCGTGCGTGAAGCGGCCGCTGGCCGCCATGTCCGCCGAGTGGCGTTCGGCGGCGAGGTGCAGCCTGGGGTCGTGGACGAGGGGCCGGCAGCCCTTCTTCGCCCTGGCCTGGTTGGAGAGCTTGACGACCTCCGTCTCGATCGAGGACGCGAAGCCGCCGCCCGACGCGCACGACAGCCTCACCGGGCGCGACCGGCTGCCGCGCCCCTCCGAGTCGACTGCGACCACGTAGTAGCTGCGCGGGGTGGGGGAGCACCGCACGCCCGCGGTGATCCGCCCGGTGCCGACCGTCTTCGAGCCGCTCTTGAGGACCCGGTCGGGGCCCGACGTGACGACCTGGATGCGTACCCTGAGCCGGGCCTGGTCGGTGCAGCCCGTCCTGGTGGCGGTGCCCCGGACCACGCCCTTGGTCACGACCGGCTTGGCCGCGATCACGCGGCACGCCTGCCCAGTGGCGGCCGGCGCGGCGGCCGGCGCAGCGGCGTGCGCGGCGGTCGCGGGGAAACTCGACGCCGCCAGACTCCCGAGGCAGATGAGTGCCTGGAGCTGTCCGCGCATTTCTTTCCTCCGGTGCAGGGCTCGACATTGCGTCGAACCCGCATTCTGGCGCTCCCCGGTCGGCTATGTACGGAAATTTCAGACCTAACCTGGAGCTCCAAGCCGATCCCGGTAAACCACAGCGGCCCCCTGGGCGTCAGGGGGCCGCGCGGTTTCAGGCGATGGCTAGCACTGCACGGGCTTCAGCCAGGAGCATTCGAGGTCGCCCGCCTCCCCCTGCTCCGTGGCGCGGAGCTGCGTGGCGTCGGCGGTCGCGCCGGCGCGCGTGAACTGGGCGAGCCGGATGGCGATCTTGTCCTCGATGTCCTTGGGAGAGCCGGACAGGTACTGGTTCAGCATGATCGAGAAGATCAGCGGCTCGCCCTCGGCGCTCGTGACGTACCCGGACAGCGAGGTCACCCCGGTCAGCGAGCCCGTCTTGGCGTGGACGTTGTTCGCGGCCGGCGTGTTGCGCATCCGGCTGCGCAGCGTGCCGCCCGCGAAGCGCTCGGCGTTGCCCGCGATGGGCAGGGACTCGTACCAGGTGTTGAACCACGGCTTGCTCCGCACCGCCGTCAGCAACTGCACGATCGAGCCCGGCGAGAAGCCGTCGCGGCGCGACAGGCCGGAGCCGTCCCGCATGTTGATCACCTGGACCCCGTTCGCCTTGGCGAAGTCGGTGCTGACCTTGAGCCCGGCCGACCACGTGCCCTGGTTCGCGACCTTGCGGCCCATGGCCTTGGTGAGGATCTCGGCGTGGATGTTGTTGCTCAGCTTCATGAACGGGACCAGCAGCTCGCCCAGCGTCATCGACTCGTGCCTGGCCAGTTCCTTGGCCTCGGCAGAGGCCGCGCCCGTGGCGGTAGGTCCGAGCACCTTGACGCCGTGCTTGTTCAGCGACGCGCGGAACAGCGACGCGACGTATGCCGTGGGGTCGTCCACGGCCACCCACTCCTGGTACGGGTCCTTGACCGTGCCGGTGATCACGACGGTGCGGCTGCTGTGCTGCCGCTCGATGAGCACGTCGGTCTCGGAGCCGACCGTGGCCTTGTTGACGATCTTCAGGTAGCCGGTCTCCGGGGTGGTGGACACCTTGACCTTGTCGCCGTCGGCGGCCACGGAGACGATCACCGAGCCGGCGTCGTAGTCCCTGTCGGGCGAGGCGGTCAGCGCGGAGATGGGCGCCGCGTAGTAGGCGGTCTCGTCGTCCCACGACCAGTCGTTGCCGAGCCGCTGCGAGTCGAACCAGGTGTCGTCGGTCACCAGCTTGCCCGTCACGACCTTGACGCCCGCGGCGGCGACCTTGGCGGCCAGCGCGTCGTAGTCCTCGGCCAGCATGGTCGGGTCGCCGGTCCCGCGCAGCACCAGGTCGCCGGCCAGCACCGACCCGGCCTTGCGGCCCGAGGAGAGCACGGTGGTGGGGAATCGGTAGTCGAGCCCGAGGGTCTCGGCGGCCGCCGCGGAGGTGAACAGCTTGGTGTTGGAGGCGGGGGTCAGGAGCTTGCCCGCGTCCGTGGCGTACAGCTCCTCGCCGGTGGCGGCGCTCTTGACGACCACGCCCGCTCTGGCGATCGTGAGCCGGGAGTCGCTGAGGATCTTGTTGATGTCCTGGGTGAGGTCCGCCACGCCCACGGAGGGCTCCAGGGCGACGGCTGGGGAGGAGGGGCTGGACGCCCACGCGAGGGCCGCGACGAGCGCGCCCGCGACGAGGGATGCTGAGGTGCGCCGCATGGGGGGTCTCCAGATGAATGGGGAATCGCCCTGCCAGCATGGATCAGCACAAGCCAGCTGTAATCCGCAAATATCCGTATTTGTCGGGCGGTTCTGGGCGGACGCGTCAGAAGGACGGCTGGCCCGAGGTCACCATGAAACCGCAGTCGCCGAACGAGATCTCGTCACCCGACCGCACCCGCGCCGGCCCCACCAGCCGCCACCCGTTGAGCCGGGTGCCGTTGAGCGAGCCGAGGTCCACCAGCATCCACTCGCCGTCGTCCTCGCGGCGCAGCTCGGCGTGGACCCGGGAGACGGTTAAGTCCGACAGGACGAGGTCGCACGCCGACCCGCGCCCCACCACGTAACGCAGCCGGTCGTCGTCGGGCAGTGCCAGCTTGGGCAGCCGGGGCCGCCGCCACGCGGACTGCACCCGGGTGGTGAACTCGGAGACCGACGCGACGGCGTCGGTCAGCCGCTGCCTGATCGTCGGCTTGCGCGGCAGGTCCGCGACCAGCTTGTCGAGCTCGTGCCGGCTCTGCGCGCGCAGCGCCTGGTCAACCCGGCCCACGAACGTGTCGTGGGAGATCCGGCCCTCCACGGCCTGGTCCCTGAGCTCGTCGATCGCGCGGTCGCGTTCCCCGTCTGATGCGCGAAAAGGCGGCTGCGTCGAGCTCATGTAGCGAGTATCGGACCGAAGGGCGCTCGCTGTCCAGAAAACACGGATCGCTTGCGGCGGGCATACTCAGTATGCATACTCAGTATCCATGTCGATACGACACGGACTGCTCGCGTTGCTGAGCAGCGGACCGCGTTACGGCTATCAGCTCAGGGTGGAGTTCGAGGCGTCCACGGGGGCGACCTGGCCGTTGAACATCGGCCAGGTCTACACGACGCTCTCCCGGCTTGAGCGCGATGGCCTGGTGACGCCAGGGGGAGCCGACGAGCAGGGCCGCGCGGTCTACACGATCACCGAGGCCGGTCGGGAGGAACTGGAGCGATGGTTCAGCACCCCCGTCGCCCATGCCGACCGGCCTCGGGACGAGCTGGCCATCAAGATCGCGATGGCCGTGGCCGGCGGCCTGGACGTGGCCGAGGTCATCCAGACCCAGCGCATGGCCACCATGCGCGGGCTGCAGGAGCTGACCCGGGCCAAGCGGGCCGCGGCAGGCGGGTTCGCACAGCGGCTGGTCCTCGACTCGCTGATCTTCAAGGCCGAGGCGGAGCAGCGCTGGCTGGACCACTGCGAGGCCGTTTCCAGGCAGATGTCCAAGGAGCAAGAACGATGACTGTGGTGAGTTTGCGGGACGTCACCCGCGAGCACGGCCAGGTGCAGGCCCTGAAGGGTGTGAGCCTGGAGGTGGCGGCGGGGGAGTTGGTCGCGGTCATGGGCCCGTCGGGCTCGGGCAAGTCGACGTTGCTCAACGTGGCGGGCGGTCTCGACCGGCCCACCTCGGGGACCGTGACGATCGAGGGTGAGGACCTGGCCAGGGTCAAGGACCTGGCCGCGCTCAGGCGCACCAGCGTCGGGTACGTCTTCCAGGACCTGAACCTGATCCCGTCCCTGACGGCCGCCGAGAACGTGATGCTGCCGAGGGAGCTCGACGGCGTGCGCTCGGGGACCGCCCGCGAGGAGGCGCTGGCCGTGCTCGCCGAGCTGGGGGCCGCGGAGGTCGCCGGCCGTTTCCCCGAGGAGTTGTCCGGCGGGCAGCGCCAGCGCGTGGCCATCGCCAGGGCGCTGGCCGGCGAGCGGCGGCTGCTGCTGGCCGACGAGCCGACCGGCGCGCTCGACACCGCCACCGGGGACGAGATCCTGCAGCTGCTGCGCACCCGTTGCGACCAGGGCGCGGCGGTCCTGCTGGTCACCCACGAACCGCGGTACGCGGGCTGGGCCGACCGGGTGGTCTACCTGCGTGACGGCGCGATCGTGGAGTCCAGTGCCGTGCGGCTGGAGAGCGCCCGATGAGCGCCTTCCGCGCAGCGCTGCGCATCTCCCGCAGGGACGCCCTGCGCTTCAAGGGCCGCACCGCGCTGATCATGGTGATGATCGGCCTGCCCGTCCTGGTCATCACGGCGGTGCTCACCGGCGCGGCCACCACGAGCATCACCAGCCGCGACAAGCTGGACGCGACGTTGGGGGCGGCCGACGCCCGCATCGTCACGAGTCCGTTCCGCACCCCGGTCGAGCAGAGAGCGGACGGGGAGATCACCAATCGGCGCGAATCGCAGCGTCCCGAGCAGCCGTGGACGCCCGCCGAGATCGGCACGCTGCTCCAGGGCCGCCTGCTCCGCTACCAGGCGAGCATCGTGCATGTCCGCCTGGCGGACGGCTACAACCGGGTCGACGTGTTCGAGGCCGATCTGCGCGACCCCTTGACCAGGGGGATGCGCCGCCTGGTCGAGGGCCGGTTCGCCGCCGCGCCCGGCGAGGTCGCCGTGTCCCCTGCGCTGATCGACAGCGGCGTCCGGATCGGCGACACGATCAAGACGTGGCGGCCGGACCGCACCGTGCGGGTGGTCGGGGTCGCCGAGCACCCGAACCGGCCCGGCCTGCGCGAGCTGCTCGCCCTGCCGGAAGGGCTGCTCCCGCACCAGAACGACGGCAACGACAGCGGCTGGCTCATCGACACCGCCGCCCCCGTCCAGTGGCCGGACGCGCAGAGGCTCAACAAGGTGGGCCTGGCCGTCAAGTCCCGGGTCATGATCGAGCGCTCCGACACCGATAGCTCCGGGCCCCGTGATCTGCACGGGCTGGTCGAGCTGGGTGTCGCCGTCGTGCTCGTCGTGACCGAGACCGTCCTGCTCGCGGGCCCCGCCTTCGCGGTCGGGCTGCGTCGCAGGCGCAGGGAGCTGGCCGTGATCGCCGCTCAGGGCGGCTCCGGGCGGCACCTCAAGACCATCGTGCTGGCCGACGGCCTGGTGCTCGGCGGCGCGGCGGCCTTGCTCGGCGCCGCTCTGGGCATCGGCGCCGGGCTGGTGGGGGAGTGGTTCGCGGCCCGCTGGCTGGACTGGACGCACGGTCCGGCGGACGTGCCATGGGCGCCGGTGCTCGGCGTGGCCGCGTTGGGCGTGGTGAGCGCGCTGACCGCGGCGATCGTGCCGGCGATCCAGGCGAGCCGGCAGAGCCCCGTACACGTGCTGGCCGGGCGCGCCGCCGTGGACACGCCCGGCCGCGCGGGCCGTCCCGTGCTCGGGGCCGTGCTGGTGCTGCTCGGCCTGGCCGCGACGGGGTTCGCCCTGCACCGGGGCACGCTGTCGGTCGCGCTGGCCTCGACGCTGGTGGTGTTCGGGCTGGTCGCGCTGATGCCGTGGCTGGTCCAGGCCACGGGACGGCTCGCCGGGCGGCTGCCGCTCCCGCTGCGCCTGTCCGTGCGCGACGCCTCCCGCCACCGCGTCCGTACGGCCTCCGCCACCGCCGCGGTCATGGCGGCCACGATGGGGGCCGTCACGCTGGGCATCGCCCTCAACAGCGACTATGTCGACCAGGAGGCGAGACGCAACTCGATCGTCCCCGCGGACACCATGACGGTCCGTGCCTGGAAGGTCGACGATCAGGGATGGGCGCGGGTGCGGGCGCTCCTGCAGCAGAAGCTGCCGGGGGTGAGCCTGGTCAACGGGCTGGACGTGAAGGACGCCCAGGGCGAGCCCCTCGGCCTGAACGTCGTCTGGCCGAAGGACTGCGGGATCAGGTGCGACCCTGGCGTCGGCTCCGTGGAGGTGGCCGACGAGGAGGTGCTCGCCTTCCTCCAGAAACGCAGGGATCCGCAGGCGGCGGCCGCGCTGGCGGCGGGCAAGGCCGTGGCCTTCAGCCCCGGCGCGGTGCGCGACGGCATGATCACGATCCAGGTCGAGGACTGGGACAACAAGCCGGTCACGACCCTCCGGGTTCCCGCTGTGACGGCGGCACCGGCCGAGGCTGGGCAGGCAGGCGTGCTGATCCCGCCGTCCGTGCCGGCGCAGGCGGGGCTCAAGGTGCTGCAGCGGACCTTCTACGCGACGCACACGGATGTCGACGATCTCCGTCTGACGACGGAGATCAAGGTCCTCGTCGGCGAGCAGGCCTACGCCTTCGTGGAGCGGGGCAACGCCGAGAGCCGTTTCGTGACCCTGCTGATCCTGCTCGCGGCCGCGCTGGTCCTGGTGCTGGGCGGCACGTTCGCGGCCACGGGGCTGGCCGCCGCCGACATGCGCCAGGACCTCGACACCCTGTCCGCCGTCGGCGGGACGGCGCGGGTCCGCAGGCTCGTGGTGGCGGCGCAGGCGGCCTACATCTCCGGCCTCGGCGTCCTGGTGGGCCTGGTGGCGGGCACCGTCAGCGGCATGGCGCTGACCTGGCCGCTGACCCGGAGGGATTACGGGACCACGGAGCTCTTCGACCCGGGAGCCACGACGATCGCCGTCCCCTGGCTCTTCCTGGCCGGGGTCGTGGTGGGGTTGCCCCTGCTGGCCACGCTGACGGCCGGGTTGTTCACGCGGACGCGTCTGGTGCTGGCGCGCCGGGTGGCGTGAGCCGGTACTTCAGCGTCATCAGCGCCGACAGGAAGATGATCAGCGCCGGGACCGCGGTCTGCCCGATCAGGACCGCGGTCACGGCGCTGTCCGGCTGCTCGACCGGCCTGCTCGGCTCCGATTCGATGAAGCCGCCGATCGACAGGATCACCCCGAAGATCAGCGCGCCGAACGCGCTGACGCCGCTCTCGATGGCCGTCCACAGCCCGGTCAGCACGCCTGCCCGCCGCTTGCCGGTCTCGGCGGCGTCCGCCGCGATCACGTCCGCCAGCATCGAGAACTGCAGCAGCTGCACCCCCGCGTAGCCGACGCCGACCACCAGGATCGTCACGTGCGCCCACACGAGGCCGAAGACCGGCGTGGCCATGGCCGCCGTCGTGCCGCCCGCGTACAGGAGCGCCGCCAGGATCATCGCGCCCCGCTTGTCGAAGCGCCTGGCCAGCCGCACCCACAGCGGCATCGTCAGCAGGATCGGGCCGACCAGCGCGGCGAAGAGCGTCTGCGTGGCCTTCGGCGAGCCGAGCGTGTACGCGGCGAAGTACGGCGCGGCGGCCAGCATCATGCTCACGGCGAGCATCTGCGTGCAGGCCAGCATGGTCAGCCACAGGAACGGCCGGTTGCCCTTGATCGCGGCGAACTGCTCGCGCCACCCTCCCCGGTCCGCCTCCGGCGCGCCGGTCATGGGCGCGCGGGCCGTGCCGAAGAAGGAGCCCAGCATGGCGAGGAGCAGGATGACCGCGATCACCGTGGCCATCAGCCGGTAGCTGTCCAGCGTGCCGTGCTCGCCCTGGCTGGTGACGATGGCCGGGGCGAGCACGCCGCTGATCGCGGTGGCCGCGCCGATGAAGACCATGCGCCACTGCAGCAGCGCGGTGCGCTCGTGGTAGTCGTGGGTCATCTCGCCGGGCATCGCCTTGTACGGCACCTCGAACAGCGCGTACGCCGTCGCCGTCGCGAGGAAGCACACCCCCACGTAAAGGGCGGCGGGCACACCCGTCAGCGGCGGCCCCGCGAACACCAGGAAGAACGCGATCGGCAGCGTGCAGGCGCCCGCCAGCAGCCAGGGACGCCGCGGGCCCAGCCGCGACCGGGTCCGGTCCGACCAGCGGCCGATCAGCGGGTTGACGACCAGGTCCCAGACCTTGGGCGCGGTCACCACCACCCCGGCCAGCCAGGCGGGCACGGCCAGGAAATTGGTCATGTAGTACAGCAGGAGCAGGCCGGGCACGGCGGTGACCGTGGCCGTGCAGAAGGAGCCCACGCCGTAGCCGAGGCGAACGCCCTTGGAGACGGTGGACGCGCTGACCGCCGGTGTGATCATTCCCTCATTGAAGCCGAGCGAGAGCTTGTTCGGGAGGGCCCACTTTTCCCATGCCGCGGGGCCCGGTCGCCCGGCCCCCGCGGCTCTTGGGTCGCGTCAGTCGATGACGTTGGCGCACACCACGTGCGCGCCGATCTCGATCATCCGTTGCTCGCTGCGCGCGTCCGCCACCCTCGCCATGAGGATCGGCGCCCCGGAGGCCGCGAACTGCGGCAGCCGGGCGCGTACCAGGCGGTGCAGGTCGCGTACGACGTCCTCGGCCGCGGACATGTGCACCTTCACGTGCAGCATGATCCCCGGAACCCCGGACGCCGTGCGCGCCTCGGAGATCCAGACGTGGTGCACGAGCGGGAAGTCCATGAGCAGCAGCCCGATGGCCTGCCGCAGCGCGGGCAGGATCGGGTGGGTGCACCGCCGGTAGCCGGGGTCCACCTGCTGCATGGGCCCCGACAGGTGCGGCCGGGGCGCGGGCACCCACGGCAGCGTGGGCGCCTGCGGAGTCGGAGGTGCCACCTGGGCCAGCGCGGCACCGCGTGACACGGTCGCCATCGCCCCCGTCGCGTACGCGGCCGGCACCGCCCCCGAGAGGACGGGCGTCGGCCCCGTGCGCGTCGAGGACATGAAGCGCTGGAGGTCGTCGATGGGCACGGCCGCGGCGGCTGGTCCGGCCGCGTCGATCACGATCTCCCGCACGCCGGTGACGCGCTGGATGTCCAGGATGGTGTCGGCGTCGCACGCCGATAGGGAATGACTGCCGCGGTGCCTGGCATAGGTGGCAGGGCCGGTGTAACCGAGCAACACCCGGTCTCCGGCCTGGGTCGTCCCGAGGACGACCGAGCGGTCTGGCCGCACTGCCACCAGGACTCCACCGTCGGCGAGAGCGCTCAGCAGGCGGTGCGGGGTGCCATGCTGAGCGAGCACGTCGGCAAGCGCAGGATTCCCGATGCTCATAAGACGAACCCTAGGTACTCGGCCACGGCTTATCAGGCTAATGGCGAATAAATCTCCCGATCAAGACAAAGATGTGAGCGGAGTGGATGAGTTTCTTCCCCAGGGGGTACGGCGGAGCTTGTCTCACATCGTGGGTGCCTCGTGAACGCGTTCACAAGCGCCGGATAGACTCTGTGGGACCGTCGGGGGATCCGTGGACGTGTCCCCTGAATGCCCGCCGTGCCGTTAAGGATCCACACCAGTGAACAAGCCCGTCGTTCTGGTCGCAGAGGAGCTGTCCGAGGCTGGCCTCGCCGTACTCGGCGCTGATTTCGAGGTCCGCCACACCGACGGCGCCGACCGTTCCCAGCTGCTGCCCGCTCTCGCCGAGGTGGACGCCCTGATCGTGCGCTCCGCCACGCAGGTCGACGCCGAGGCCATCGCCGCCGCGCCGAAGCTGCGCGTGGTCGCCCGTGCCGGCGTCGGCCTCGACAACGTCGACGTCGAAGCCGCCACCAAGGCCGGTGTCATGGTCGTCAACGCGCCGACCTCCAACATCACCAGCGCCGCCGAGCAGACCCTCGCGCTCATCCTGGCCAGCGCGCGCAACACGGCCCAGGCCCACGCCGCGCTGAAGAACGGTGAGTGGAAGCGCTCCAAGTACACCGGTGTCGAGCTCGACGAGAAGGTCATCGGCATCCTCGGTCTGGGCAAGATCGGCCAGCTCGTGGCCCAGCGGCTGCAGCCGTTCGGCGTCGAGCTGATCGCCTACGACCCCTACCTGCCGCCGGCCCGCGCCGCGCAGATGGGCGTCAAGCTCCTCAGCCTCGAAGAGGTGCTCAAGCAGGCCGACTTCATCACCGTCCACCTGCCCAAGTCCAAGGAGACCGTTGGTCTCATCGGCGACAGGGAACTGCACCAGGTCAAGCCGTCGGTGCGCATCATCAACGTCGCCCGCGGCGGCATCGTCGACGAGAGCGCCCTCTACTCGGCGATCAAGGAGGGGCGCGTCGCGGGTGCGGGTCTCGACGTGTTCTCCAAGGAGCCGTGCACCGACAGCCCGCTGTTCGAGCTCGACCAGGTCGTCGTCACGCCGCACCTGGGCGCCTCCACGCACGAGGCCCAGGAGAAGGCCGGCACCCAGGTCGCGCGGAGCGTGAAGCTGGCGCTCGCGGGCGAGTTCGTGCCGGACGCGGTCAACGTCCAGGGCGGCGTGGTGGCCGAGGACGTCAAGCCGGGCCTGCCGCTGGCCGAGAAGCTCGGCCGGGTGTTCACCGCCCTGGCCGGCGAGGTGGCCACCAAGCTCGACATCGAGGTGCGCGGCGAGATCGCCTCCGAGGACGTGCGGGTGATCGAGCTGGCCGCCCTCAAGGGCGTGTTCACCGACGTGATCGAGGAGCAGGTCACGTACGTCAACGCGCCGCTGCTGGCCAAGGACCGCGGGCTCACCGTGGAGCTGGTGACCAGCTCGGAGAGCCCCGACTGGCGCAACGTGGTGACCGTGCGCGGCGTGCTCGCCGACGGCCGCCAGGTCTCGGTGTCCGGCACGCTCTCCGGCCCGCGCCAGATCACGAAGATCGTCGAGGTCAACGGCTACGAGATGGAGATCGAGCCGACGGCCCACCTGGCGTTCTTCACCTACACCGACCGTCCCGGCATCGTCGGCGTGGTGGGCCGCCTCCTCGGCGAGCACGGCGTCAACATCGCCTCGATGCAGGTGGCCCGCTCCACCAAGGGCGGCAACGCGCTCATCGCGCTGACCGTCGACTCGGCGATCCCGGCCGACGTGATCGACCAGATCATGAGCGAGATCGGCGCCGAGAGCGGCCGCTCCGTGGACCTGGAGGCCTGAGCCTCCTTCCCGGCCTGAAGGCCGCCGCCCGGATCCCGGGTGGCGGCCTTTGCTGTCTCAGCATGCAAGATAGTAGGACATCCAATGAGATTGCTGGGGTACTGTTTCTGGTAATGCGCCAGGTGCTCGTACTTATTACCTGCCGCGGCGGGGCCTGTTAGGGCAGGTCGACGACTCGCCGCGGAGCGTCGTGGTGTGTCGGCCAATAAGTCCCATTCGTCCGGTCCGTGATCCGGACCCCACGAGAGACAGGCCCGGTTGGGTCCGTGACCGGGATCCGGCCCCTCTTATGGAACGCGCTCGCGAAATGAGATGAGTCACATGTACGAGATGTATGCCTGGAACCGTGCCGAGGAGCATGAGGACGAGGCCGCGCAGGCCCTGCAGACCGCCCTGGACCGCAGGGACAACGGCGGCGCCCCTCAGAACCCGAGCCGGTAGAACACCGCCGCCCGTTTCACCCCCGGCAGCAGCCCGGCGATCCGGGCCGCGACGCGGTGCGGCGTCGGCAGGCGGTCGAACCCCTCGATGTCGAACACGCTCACCGCGCTCAGGCAGCGCAGCTTCGGATGGATCGCCAGCAGCTCGCCGGGGCCGTCGATGCCCCAGACCAGCCGGGCGTCGGCCTTGCGCACCGGCCTGTTGAACCTCTGCGTCCTGAGCCCGAGCGGGCTCACCGCGTCGAAGACGAACCGGCCGGCCGGGAAGCGGTCGACGATCGCCCTGATGAGGGCCCGGCCCTGGCCGGGGTCGAGATAGTAGAGCAGGCCCTCGGCCACGACCAGCACAGGGGCGTGGTCCGGCACCTGCTCCAGCCACCCCGGCTCGGTGACCGACGAGCCGATCAGGCGGTGGCCGGGCCGCTCGGGGAACAGGCGCCGGCGCAGCTCGATCACGTCGGGATAGTCCACGTCGTACCAGCGGACCGTGGGCGGCGGGTCCAGCCGGTGGACGCGGGTGTCGAGGCCGCAGCCCAGGTGGAGCACCGTGGTCTCGGGATGGGCGGCCAGGAACTCGGCCGCCCACCGGTCGATGAACCGTGCCCTGAGCGCGACCGAGACGGCCAGGCCGGCGTTCATCCCGGTCTTGCTGAAGTCGTGGTCGATGCGCTCGACCGTCTCGGCGGCCAGGTCGTCGCCGAGGATCGGACGCGGGGACCGCGCGTCCAGCGCCCGCCCGTACAGGGTGGCGAGCAGCGTGGCCCTCTCCCCGGTGAGATGCACCTTCTCCGGTGCCATACCCCTACGCTACCGCCGCGCGGGCCAGCGCAAGCGCGCCCAGCAGCGGTGCCTCGTCCGCGAACCGCGCCGGGCGCACCTCCGGCGGGAACGGCACCGCCCGGCCGATCTCGGCCGCCAGCCTCGGCAGGATCAGCTCCGACGCGCCCATCATGCCGCCACCGACCACCAGGCGCTCGGGATCGAGGACCACGCACAGGTTCGCCACGTTCATGGCCAGCGTCCGCAGCGCCTCGTCCACCAGCTCCCGCGCGCGATCCCCGAGGAGCCCGCCCAGGAGCTCCGCCGTCGTGACGGGGCGGCCCAGCAGGGCGGCGCCGCGGGCGGCCAGCGCGCCGCCCGAGACGCGCTCCTCCAGGGGCACCCGGCCGTCGGCGAAGGCGGGCTCGCCCGGCGTCACCTGCAGGTAGCCGATCTCCCCTGCCGCGCCGTGGGCGCCCGGCACCACCCGGCCGTCCACCACCAGGGCCGCCGCCAGGCCGGTGCCCAGGTTCAGGTAGACGCCCGTGGAGACCCCGCGCAGGGCGCCCCAGCGCAGCTCCGCGGCGGCCGCCGCGTTCACGTCGTTGTCGATGGCCACCGGAGTGGCGCCGTACGCCTCCTGGAGCAGCCTCGGTAGCTCGAGGCCCTCCCAGCCGGGGACGTTCGGGGCGAGCCGTACCGCGCCATCGCGGATCACCCCGCACGTGGAGAAGCCCACCGCGGCGGGCGCGCCGTCCAGGGCCCGGGCCGCCGCGAGCGCCCGCGCGAGCGTGTCAGGCCCGGTGTCCAGGCGGACGTGGGCGGACAGGGCGGGGCCGTCGGCGGCGGACACCCCGATGGCCACCTTCGTCCCGCCGACGTCGATGCCCAGGACCCGGGTCACCGGGCGGCGCCCCTGCGGGCGAGCGAGTCGATGGCCACGGCCAGCGCCAGCACCGCGGCGGTCACCATGAACCGCACCGAGGAGTCCACGCTGAGCAGGTACATGCCGTTGGAGATGGCCTGGATGACCAGGACGCCGAGCAGCGCGTCGTAGGCCCGGCCGCGCCCGCCGAACAGCGAGGTGCCCCCGATGACCGCCGTGGCGATCGCCATGAGGAGGATGTCGCTGCCGCCCGAGCCCTGGTTGACGGCCGACAGGCGGCTGGCGGCGAGGATGCCCCCGGCCGCCGCCAGCGTGGAGGCCAGCATGAACGCGAGGATCCTGATCCTGGTGACGTTGATGCCGGCGCGCCTGGCGGCCTCGGCGTTGCCGCCGACGGCGTACAGGTGCCGCCCGAACGTGGTGTGCCTCAGCATGAGGTCGAGCAGCACCACCAGCGCCCCGAAGATGATCAGCAGGAGCGGCACGCCGCGGTCCGCCGACATGACCAGCGCCGCCGCGGCGAGCAGCACCGCCAGCCCGCCCGCCTTGGCCAGTGACCACCACAGCGGCGTCACCGGCAGCCCGGCCGCCAGCCGCAGCCTCCTGACCACGAGCGACGCGCCCGCCGACACGGCCACCAGGCCCGCCGCGACGGTCCACGCGAGCCAGCCCGGCAGCCAGGTGTCGCTCAGCTTCGAGATGAACCCGGTGAACGGCAAGTTGATCGTCCCGCCTTGCCGCAGCAGGTAGAGCAGCAGGCCGAGCCAGCCCATCAGCCCGGCCAGCGTCACGACGAACGACGGCATCCGCAGCTTGGTCAGCATCACGCCGTGCAGGAACCCGATCGCCGCGCCGACCGCGAGTGCCAGGAGGATGGCGAGCAGCGGGTTCCAGCCCTGCTTGACGTGGACGATCGTCATGATCGTGGCGCACAGGCCGCTGACCGAGCCCGCCGACAGGTCGATCTCGCCGAGCAGCAGCACCATGATGATGCCGAGAGCGATCGTGCCGGTGGCGGCCATCTGGAGCACGAGGTTGGTGAGGTTCTCGGGGGACAGGAAGCGGTCGTTGAGCGTGCTGAACACGATCGCGATCGCGATCAGCCCGCCGACCACCGGCCACGCGCCGACGTCCCCCTGGCGCAGCCGCTCGACGGCGACCTTCGGCGTGTACGGCCTGCGTACCAGCGTGTCGGTCATGACCCCGCTCCCGTGATCGCGGCCACGATCTCCTCCTGGGAGGCGGCGGCCGTGGTGAACTCGCCGGCGTTGCGGCCCAGCCGCAGCACCACCACGCGGTCGCTCACCGCGCGCACGTCGGCGAGGTTGTGCGAGATGACCAGCACCGCGAGCCCGCGCTCGCGCAGCCGCCCGATCAGCGCCAGCACCTGCGCCGTCTGCTCGACCCCCAGGGCCGCCGTGGGCTCGTCGAGGATGACCAGCCGCGGCTCGCCGATGAGCGCCCTGGCGATCGCCACCGACTGCCGCTGGCCGCCCGACAGCATGGCGACCGGCACCCTGATGTCCCTGATGCGCACGTCGAGCTGGCCGAGGAGGTCGCGCGTCGCGCGTTCCATGGCGATGTGGCGCAGCAGCGAGCCGCGGCGGCGCTCGGCGCCCAGGAAGAGGTTGGCCACGACGTCGAGGTTCTCGCAGAGCGCGAGGTCCTGGTAGACGGTCGAGACGCCGAGGGCCTGCGCGTCGTGCGGGTTGGCGATCCTGACCGGCGAGCCGTCCACGGTGATCGTGCCGGCGTCCGGCGTCACGACCCCCGAGATGGCCTTGACCAGCGTGGACTTGCCCGCGCCGTTGTCGCCCATGAGGGCCACGACCTCGCCGGGGCGCAGGTCCAGGCGGGCCCCGTCGAGCGCCTGGACCGCCCCGTACCGTTTGGAGATGCCTGTCGCCGAGAGCATCTACTTGATGCCCTGCTTCTCGCAGGCGGCCTTGACCTCGCCCGTGCAGAGCTGGGCGGCGGTGTAGAAGCCGTCCTTCACGATCGTGTCCTTGACCTTGTCGGCCGTGACGGGGATGGGGTCGAGGAGGAACGCGGGGATGTCGGCCGCGCCGTTGTTGACCTTGGCGGGGGCGGCGGGCTGCTCGCCCTTGGCGAGGGCGACGGCGAGCTCGGCGGACTTCTCCGCCTCCGCCCTGATGTCTAGATATATGGTCATGTACTGCTCGCCGGTGAGGATGCGCTGGACGGCGGCCAGCTCGGCGTCCTGGCCGGTGATCGGCGGGAGCTGCTGGTAGCCCGCGCGCTTCATGGCCGCGATCGCGCCGCCCGCCATGCCGTCGTTCGCGGACAGCACGCCGGTGATGGTGTCCTTGCCCAGGGCGGTGATGGCCTGCTCCATCTCCTGCTGCGCCTTGTCGGGGCTCCAGTCCGGCGTGTCGAACTCCCTGCCGACCTTCACCTTCCCGTCCAGCACGCTCTTGGCGCCCTTCTTGTAGTCGGCCGAGCTGGGGTCGGTGGGGGAGCCGTGGATCATCACGATCTGGCCCTTCGCCGCCGTGCCCCTCGCGGTCATGGCGTCGAGCAGGGCCTGACCCTGCATCTCGCCCACCCGCACGTTGTTGAACGAGACGTAGTACGCGTAGTCGATGCCCGAGATCAGCCGGTCGTAGGCGATGACCGGGACCTTCTTCTGCTTGGCCTGGTTCACCAGGGGGGCCACGGCGTTGGCGTCCACGGCGTCGAGCACGAGCACGTCGGCCTGCTGGGTGAGCGCGGCCTCGACCTGTTGCTGCTGCTTGGGGGCGTCCTGCTCGGCGTTGCTGTAGAGGATCTTGCAGTCGGGGCAGAGCGACTTGACCTTCGCCTCGAACAGCGGGCGGTCGAACGCCTCGTACCGGGTGGTCTTGGACTCGGGCAGGAACAGCGCGATCGTCTTACCGCCCTGGCCCTGCGTGGTCGTGGTGGTGGCGCCGGTGCCGTCTCCGTTGCCGTTTCCGGCGTTTCCGCAGGCGGCGGCCAGGAGGACCGCCGCGACAGGGATTGATCGCCATGCTCGGTGCATCGCACTTCGTCCTTCCGGATGTGCCGCCCCTGTGTTTGGTAAGAAAGGTAATTTACTATCAGGCGAGTTGGCTAGGCTCTGTTGCCTCAAAGGAGGGTGAGATGCGGGGGGACCTGGGTAATCCGCGGCTGCTGCGCGTGCTGAACGAGCGCCGCCTGCTCGACAATCTTCAGGAGCACGGTCCCACCTCGCGCGCCGACCTCGCCAAGATCACCGGCCTGTCCAAGCCCACGGTGTCCGCGGCGCTGGCCGGGCTGGAGGAGGACGGGCTCGTCCACGTCGTCGGCGAGGTGTCCGGCCGCCCGGGGCCGGTCACGTCCCTGTACGACCTCAACGCCGCCGCCACCCACGTCGCCGGCGTCGACATCGGGCGCGACTGGATCAGGGTCGGCATCGCCGACCTGCGCGGCGCCTTCGCCGGCCGCAGAGACGGGCGCAACACCGCCCAGACCTCCGCCGAGCTGGCCGTCCTGGTCGGGCAGCTGTGCCGGGCCGCCGCCCGCGAGGCCGACGTCGACTGGCCCGCCCTCGCCTGCGCCGTCGTCGGATCGCCCGGCGTGTACGACCCGGCGCTCGGACGCCTGGAGTTCGCCCCCAACCTGCCCGGCTCCGACCTGGCCGAGCGCCTGCGCGCCGCGCTGGAGGTCGACCTCGTCATCGAGAACGACATCAACCTGGCCGCCGTCGGGGAGCACGTGCATGGGGCGGGACGGGGCAAGTCCAACTTCGCGCTGGTGTCCATCGGGACCGGCGTCGGGATGGGCATCGTGATCAACGGCGAGCTGTACGTGGGCGCCCGGGGAGCGGCGGGGGAGGTCTCGTACGTGCCCACGGCCGAAGACCCCCCGCCGCCGGCCGGCGACGCCCTGGCCCACGGAGCCACGGAGGCGGTGACCGCCGCCCCCGGGGTGGTCCGCGCGGCCCGCGCCGCCGGACTGAGCCTGGAGACGGCCAAGAAGATCTTCGCCGCGGCGGCCTCCGGCGACGGCGTCGCGCGCTCGGTGGTGGAGGCCGAGGGGCGCCGCATCGGCGGCCTGCTGGTGGCGGTGGCGGCCGTGCTCGATCCGGAGGTGATCGTGCTCAGCGGTGGCGTGGGCCGCAACCTGGACCTGCTGGGCGAGGCCATCGAGGGTCGCATCGCCGAGCTCGGCCCGCTGCGGCCGTCTGTGGTGGCCAGCACGCTGGGGGACAGCGGTGTCCTGCTGGGCGCGGTGGCCCGCGCCAGGACCCGCGCGTGGGACCTCATCTTCGACGCCCGCCTCCCCTGACCGCACGCGGGGAGGCGGGCGCGGAAGCCTCGTACAGGTGACCGCACGCGGGTCGGCGCCCGCGCAAGCCTCCTACAGGTGACCGCACGCGGGGAGGCGGGCGCGCAAGCCTCCTACAGGGTGGCCGTGAGAGTGGTGGGCGTTTCGTCGCGCTCCTTCTTGAGCTTGAACCAGAGCCGCACGCCCTTGGGGTCGGGGCGGACGCCACCCACGAAGGAGTCTCTGCGCCAGGAGGTCAGGCGCTCTTCCTTGACCACGTCGCCCGTGTGCGGGGAGTGGACCATGTAGCCGGGCCGGGAGATCATCCCGACATGCCCGAGGCCGTGGAAGAAGACCAGATCACCGGGTTTGAGGTCCTCCCAGGCGATCTTTCTGCCGAACGCGCCGTACTGTTCGGCCGCGGTGCGGGGGAGTTCGATTCCGGCGTGCTCGTACGCCCTGAGCATGAGTCCGGAGCAGTCGTATCCGCTCGGGCTGGCGCCGCCCCACACGTACGGTGTGCCGCGTTTGCTCATGGCGAACTTGAGGGCGATCTTCCAGGCGGGCTTCGGAACCTGTTTCTCCTGGATTTCCTTGATCTGGGTGCCGGTCAGAGTGGTGGGGTCCTCGACCTTGGTCGAGGCGTGGGCTGGGGAGGCCAGGATGAGCCCGGCGGCGCCCGCCGCCAGGACAATGGCGATTCGAGACAGGGGTCTGTCCTTCCATACGGCCGGCCGGGTTAGCTGACGGGCTCGGGCCTGGAAGTAGCCCTACGGCATGGGGATGCCGACTCGCCCCAGGGGGAAGTGGGTCCCCGACTCCACGCAACGGCTGCGCGGATTAGGCTGGTCGGTGACTTTAACGAAACGGTCAAAGAACCGCAATACCGGACAAACGGGGCGTCCGAAAAATGAGATGAAGTGTTCGTCAGTCGAGACGACGCGGTAAGGTACGGCCCATGGAGTCGCGTAACATCCGTCTGGCCGTCATCCCCGGCGATGGGATCGGCACCGAGGTCGTGGCCGAGGGGCTCAAGGTCCTGGAGGCAGTCGGCACGAAGATCGAGCCCACTCACTACGACCTGGGAGCCGCACGCTATCACCGTACCGGTGAGACGCTGCCCGACGCCGTGCTCGAAGAGCTGCGCGGCTACGACGCGATCCTGCTCGGCGCCGTGGGCGACCCCAGCGTGCCGCCGGGCATCCTCGAGCGCGATCTGCTGCTCCGGCTCCGCTTCGAGTTCGACCACTACGTCAACCTGCGCCCGGTCAAGCTGTTCCCCGGCGTGGCGACCCCGCTGGCCGACACGCCCGCCGAGAACATCGACATGATCGTCGTCCGCGAGGGCACCGAGGGTCTCTACGCGGGCACCGGTGGCGCCATGCGGCGCGGCACCCCGCACGAGATCGCCACCCAGGAGTCGCTCAACACCGCCTACGGTGTCGAGCGCGTGGTGCGCTACGCGTTCGAGAAGGCCGTCACGCGGCCGCGCAAGAAGCTGACGCTCGTCCACAAGACCAACGTCCTCACCTTCGCCGGTGACCTGTGGCAGCGCACGGTCAACCGCCTGGCGCAGGAATACCCCGAGGTCACGACCGACTACTGCCACATCGACGCGGCCTCGATGTTCTTCGTGACCCAGCCGGAGCGGTTCGACGTGGTCGTCACCGACAACCTGTTCGGCGACATCATCACCGACCTCGGCGCCGCCATCGCCGGCGGCATCGGCCTGGCCGCCAGCGGCAACATCAACCCCGAGCGGTCCGCGCCGAGCATGTTCGAGCCGGTGCACGGCAGCGCCCCCGACATCGCCGGCCAGGGCAAGGCCGACCCCACCGCGACCATCCTGTCCGTCGCCATGCTCCTCGACCACCTCGGCCTGCACGCCGAGGCGGCCAAGGTCGAGCAGGCGGTCGCCGACGACATCCTCGAGCGGCTGGCCGGCTGGGCGGGTCGCACCACTCACGAGATCGGTGACGACATCACCGCGCGAGTATCCGGCTAGGACCGCCTAGCCTCCAACGCGCCTGGTGGTCCGAAGAGGGCCGCCAGGCGCTTTTTTGCGTCCAAAAGGGCTGATCGCCCCATTGGCCGCTTGCCATCCCATATAGCGAGACAATAGGAAGTACGGGGCTGTCTTCCGGGCAGCACCCGCCCACCAGCACCGATCCGCAGATTTCTGTAGATTTGGGCAGAATTCGCAGAGAGAAGGACCTCCGTCATGACCATCGCTCAGAAGCTCAGCTTCGACGTGCAGCTATCCGACCACGCTCGCACCGCGGCCGAGCGGGAGCAGGTACTGGCGAACCCCGGCTTCGGGCAGACCTTCACGGATCACATGATCTCGATCGACTACACCGAGGGGCAGGGCTGGCACGACGCCAAGCTCCTGCCGTACGGCCCCCTCTCGCTCGACCCGGCCACCTCGGTCTTCCACTACGCGCAGGAGCTGTTCGAGGGGCTCAAGGCCTACCGCCAGATCAACGGCTCGATCGTCGCGTTCCGCCCGTACGCGAACGCCGGCCGCTTCAACCGCTCCGCGCTCCGGATGGCCATGCCTGAGCTGCCGGAGGAGGCGTTCGTGGAGTCGCTGGAGCTCCTCGTCGAGACCGACAAGGAGTGGGTGCCCACGACCGAGGGCCACAGCCTCTACCTGCGCCCCTTCATGATCGCCACGCAGGCGGGGCTCGGGGTCAACTACCCGTCGAAGTCGTACAAGTACATGGTCATCGCCTCCCCGGCGGCCTCGTACTTCACGGGCGGGCTCAAGCCCGTCTCCGTCTGGCTGTCCACCGAGTACACGCGCGCCGCCCCCGGCGGCACGGGCTTCGCGAAGTGCGGCGGGAACTACGCGGCGGCGTTCGTCGCGCAGCGGCAGGCCGTGGAGAACGGCTGCGACCAGGTGGTGTGGCTGGACTCCCACGAGCACAAGTACGTCGAGGAGATGGGCGGGATGAACCTGTTCTTCGTCTTCGGCGACAAGCTCGTCACCCCCGCGCTGACCGGCACCCTGCTGCCCGGCATCACCAGGGACTCCATCCTGGAGCTGGCCGGCGACCTCGGCCTGGAGACCGAGGAGCGCCTCATCTCGATCGACGAGTGGCAGGCCGGGTGCGAGTCCGGGGAGCTCACCGAGGTGTTCGCGTGCGGGACGGCGGCCGTGGTCACGCCGGTGGGCACGGTGAAGGGCGCCGACCGCTCCTGGAGCGTCGCCGACGGCAACCCCGGCCCGGTGACGATGCGGGTGCGTGAGGAGCTGGTGGGCATCCAGTACGGCGCCCGCCCCGACACCCACAACTGGATCCACAAGATCGCCTAGTTGGGACGGCCGGGTCCGCGAGGGCCCGGCCGCCGCGCCTAGTTCTTCCTGATCAGGGTCATCCCGTCCGCGACCGGCAGCATGAGGACGGTCACCCGCGGATCCTCCATCACCAGGTCGTTGAACTGGCGGATCTCCACGGTGGTCTGCTCCTCGTGCGCCGGGTCCGCCACGTGGCCCCTGCGCAGGGTGTTGTCCGCCACGATCAACCCGCCGGGCCGCAGGCGCTCCATGAGCAGCTCGTAGTAGCCCGGGTAGTTGCCCTTGTCGGCGTCGAGGAAGGCCAGGTCGACGGTCTGGTCGAAAGCGGCGAGCGTCTCCAGCGCGGGCCCGAGCGTGAGCGTCACGCGGTCCTCCACCCCGGCCTCGTGCCAGTAGCGGCGGGCGATGGAGGTCCACTCGTCGCTCACGTCGAAGCAGTGCAGCCGCCCGCCGGACAGGCCCCTGGCGATGCACACGGACGAGTAGCCGGTGAACGTGCCCACCTCGACGACGACCTGGGGCGCCACGAGTTGGGTGATCATGGTCAGGAAGGTGCCCTGGTCAGGGGAGATCTGCATGCCGGCGGCGTCCCCGGTGACGCGGAGCGTCTCCTTCGCCAGCTCGTCCAGCAGGGGATCGGGCGGCGTGGTGTGGGCCAAGACGTACTGTGCTACGGCGGGATCGAGGAGGTATGCCTTCATATGTCCATTCTCCCGGCATCGGGTAGGGTCTGCGCGATGAGTGGGCGGATGATGAAGCGGTTGCTGGTGGTGGCGCTCGCGTGTGTGGCCATCGCCGTACTCGGGGTGCTGTCGTTCTCGGAGTCGGGCCGGTCATCCGGCGGGGTGCGGCTGACCCGGCAGGTGGACGGTTCGATGGTGCTGGCCGACCGGGGCGGGAACGCTCCCGTGCTGGACGTGTACGAGGACTTCGACTGCCCGATCTGCAGGGACATGCACGCCAAGGTGGACGCCACCATCAGGAAACTCGCCATGGAGGGCAAGGTCAAGGTCATCTTCCACCCGGTGACGATCTTCCAGGAGGAGCCCATGCGCTCCAACTCCATCCGCGCCGCCGCTGCCGCCCGCTGCGTCCCCGAGGAGAGCTGGCTCACCTTCAGGGACGAGCTGTACGCCATGCAGCCCGCGCCGCACGGCGAGGCGTCCGGATTCGCCGTCGAGGACCTGGTCAAGGCCGCCAGGCAGGCGGGGGCGTCGGTGGACGAGTGCGTCAGGTCGCAGTCGTACGCGCAGGCCCATCTCGCGGAGACGGCGAAGGTGCGCCTCCAGGGCACGCCCACGGTGCTGCTCAACGGGCAGCTGCTGGGCAACGAGGCGTTCGACCCGGCCGCGCTCGAGCGCGTCATCACAGGTGGTGGCGGCGTCACCGTGTAAAGGCTTGTCCCAGAAGCTGAGATCGATGTGCCAGATGCTGAATGCGTGTGGCAAACTGGGCGGCACCATGTTCTACGGTCTGCTCATTATCAGCAGGCGCGCTGGCTGACAAAGGACACCGCCAGCGCGCAGACCTCTCACGTCCGTGAGGGGTCTTTTTGCTTTCCAGAGGCTTCCAGAGAAGAGAGACTCATGGCCGACGACCGCTTCCACGTATACGACACGACACTGCGTGACGGCGCCCAGCAGGAGGGGCTCAACCTCACCGTCGCCGACAAGCTCGCTGTCGCGCGCCACCTGGACGGTCTGGGCGTCGGCTTCATCGAGGGGGGCTGGCCGGGCGCCAACCCCAAGGACACAGAGTTCTTCAGGCGTGCTCAAACAGAGCTGGACCTGAAGCACGCGCAGCTCGCCGCGTTCGGTGCGACCCGCCGGGCCGGTGTGAAGGCAGCCGACGACCCATTGGTGGCCGCATTGCGCGAATCCGGCGCGCCGGTCGTGACCCTTGTCGCCAAGAGCCACGACCGGCACGTGGAGCTGGCCCTCCGCACGACTCTCCAGGAGAACCTCGCGATGATCCGCGACACGGTCTCTCACCTTCGTGCGGAGGGGCAGCGAGTCTTCCTCGACGCCGAGCACTTCTTCGACGGTTACAAGTCCAATCCAGCCTACGCGCTCGAAGTCCTCAGGACCGCCGCCGAAGCCGGGGCCGACGTCATCGCCCTGTGTGACACCAACGGCGGCATGCTCCCCGACGAGCTGGCCGAGATCGTCCACGAGGCCGTCCAGACCAGCGCCCGCGTCGGCATCCACTGCCACGACGACACCGGCTGCGCCGTGGCCAACACCCTGGCCGCCGTCAAGGCCGGGGCCACGCACGTACAGGGCTGCGCGAACGGCTACGGCGAGCGCTCCGGCAACGCCAACCTCTTCACGGTCGTGGCGAACCTCCAGCTCAAGCGCGGCTTCGACCTCGTCCCGACGGCCGCCCTCGCCGACATGACCCGCATCGCCCACGCGATCACCGAGGTCACCAACGTCACCCCCAACTCCCACGCCCCTTACGTCGGCACCTCCGCCTTCGCCCACAAGGCCGGCCTGCACGCCAGCGCCATCAAGGTCGACCCCAACCTCTACCAGCACATCGACCCCGCCGCCGTCGGCAACGACATGCGCATGCTCGTCTCCGACATGGCCGGCCGCGCCTCGGTCGAGCTCAAGGGCCGCGAGCTCGGCTACGACCTCACCCCCGAACACACCAAGACCCTGGTCGAGCGGGTCAAGGACCTGGAGTCGCGCGGATTCACCTTCGAGGCCGCGGACGCGTCGTTCGAGCTGCTGCTGCGCGACACCGTGGACGGCGAGCGCAAGCGCCACTTCGAGGTCGAGTCGTGGCGCGTGATCGTGGAGCGCACGAAGGGCGGCGAGCTGGTCAGCGAGGCCACCGTCAAGCTCCACGCCAAGGGCGAGCGCATCGTCGCCACGGGCGAGGGCAACGGCCCCGTCAACGCCCTGGACAAGGCCGTGCGGCTGGGGCTGGAGCAGATGTACCCCGAACTGGCGAAGCTGGAGCTGGTGGACTACAAGGTCCGCATACTCGAGGGCACCCACGGAACGGGCGCCATCACCCGCGTCCTGATCACCTCCAGCGACGACACGTCCGAGTGGGCGACGGTCGGGGTGGCGGAGAACATCATCGACGCGTCGTGGCAGGCCCTGGAGCAGGCAGTCACCTACGGCCTCCTCCGCGCCGGCCACAAAACCACCTGAGGGGCTCCCCAAGAGTGGGGCGCTGCGTGCGGCGCCCCCCAGGGGTTCCGTCCCCGCCCGTTCCGGCGGTCAGGCCGCGTCGTGGTCGTCGCCGGAGCTCAGAGCACGCGGCGGACGCCGGGGAGCCGCCGGATCGGGCCGGCGAGTGCGAAACAGGCCGGGAGCACCACGACAGCCGCGATCGCGAACTTCGCCGGCGTCGGCAGGGCCGGCACGCTGAGGGCGTAGCCCGCCGCCGTCACCACGAACGCGTGGATCACGTACACGGTGAACGCGTGACCGGACAGGTACCGGCGCAGTGGCCCCTGGACGCCGAACCGGCGGCGGAAGAAGGTGAGCAGCGCGAGAACGGCGCCGACCGCGAAGGCGGAGTCCCACAGCGCGTAGAACAGCGAGCTCAGGGTTCCGTGCCCCATCCACGCGTCGGCCCCGCCGGCCAGCGCGAGCGGGAGGAAGACCACGGTGGCGCCGACGGCCAGGCCGAGCCCGGCCCAGCCCGTCCGAGCGGGGATGCCGTGGAACCAGCCGCGCCGGTACGCCACCGTCCCCAGGACGAAGAAGCTGACGTACTGCGGCAGGTAGGCACTGCTCGGGAAGTCGACGACCGGCACCCAGAAGCCTTGCGGGATCACGATCCGCAGGGCGTACGTCGCCAGGGCCAGCACCAGGACGAACCCGATCACCGCCGGGAACGCGGGCGGCCGGGGGGTCCGGCCACGCGGCCGGCGTTTCGCGGTCGCGAGGCGCCACGCGGCGTAGGTCGCGTCGAAGACGAGGAGCGCGAGCACGAACCACAACGGCCCGGTCCCGATGGTGTCCAGGTAGGTGTCGAGCGGCGGGCCACCCTGGTAGGAGGCGAGGCCCAGGACGGGGTTGAGCACGAAATAGAACACCGCCAGCGGGATCCCCAATCGGATCAGCCGGTCGCGGAGGAAGGCGCGCGGGCCCTTGCGGTCGTACGACCCGGGCGTGAAGTGACCGGACAGCAGGAAGAACGCGCCCATGAACCAGGCCTGGTTGACCAGCAGGAAGACCGACAGGCCGAGCCCCGCGGCCGCGCTGGTCGGCTTCTCGGTGTAGTACCAGAGCGGGAGGCCGCTGTACATGATCGCGACGTGGTGCAGGACCACCAGCGAGGTCAGCAGGATCCGCAGATTGTCCGCGAACCACAGCCGCGGCGGTGACGCGGTGCTCCGGCCGGTCGGCGCGGCCGAGATCGGGTGATCGGTGGTTGCCATGTCTCGCTCTTCCTTCACGTCGTCGATCGTGGTGTCGACGTTAGGAAGCGGGCGAGGGGCGCGGTATGGGGCAGGACGTACAGGGGGGTGGAGCCAGACCCACCTTCGGCCCTGTACCTGGGTTCTTCGAGACCCGGGAACCCGCCGCGTCCATGGCCAGTCCTCGCGATCATGTGCATCGGCTTCTTCATACCGTCGCCGTCACGTTCGCGGTCGGGATCGCCATCACCGTGCCGCAGGACCGCGTATCCAGAGGACTGTCGGCCGGAGGCGTTGCCGGTGCCGTACCGGATCCTGGAGGCCGGCGGCGGGCGACCGGGGCACGCGGGCGCAACTACCTGTTCGTCGCCGAGCGCCGCAGGTAGGCGGTGGTCGTGGCGTCGGCGGGGAAGAGGGTTTCGATGGCGATCTCTTCGAGGGTGATGTCGAAGACCGCGCCGAACGTCGTGATCGTGCTGAAGAAGCTCAATTCGACCCCGTCGTGCCGGAGCCGGATGGGCATGGCGATGTCGGCGGGCCCGGCGGTGGGCGGGTCGTCCTCGGTGCCGTAGGACCGGAGCTCCTCGTACAGCGCGCTCAGTCCGGGGTCTCCCGTGCGAGCGGCCTGGCGGGCGAGCCGAGGCAGCAGGTACGCCCGTACCTGCCCCGGATTCTGCAGCCGGGGCGCGAACCCGCGCGGGTCCAGGCCCAGCCGCATCATGTTGACCGGCGATTTGAGGAGCTCCGGGTCGACCCCGTCCAGGAAGATCTCCATGGCCGAATTGCTGAGCAGCACGTTCCAGTGGTGGTCCACGGCGACGGCCGGGAACGGCTCGTGCCCGCGCAGCACGCTCTGGATGGCCTCGTACGCCTGGGCCAGCTCCGGGTCCTCCAGCGGGCGCCGCTCGTAGGCGGGGGCGTACCCGGCGGCGACCAGGAGCCGGTTGCGTTCGCGCAGGGGGACGTCCAGGTGCTGGGCCAGGTGCAGGAGCATCCGGCGGCTGGGGATCGTACGCCCTGTCTCGACGAAGCTGATGTGCCGGCTGGACACGTCCGCCTGTACGGCCAGGTCGAGCTGGCTCAGGCGGCGACGACGCCGCCACTCCCGCAGCAGCTCGCCGACCGTGCGATCGCGATGCATCCCCCAGTTCTATCGGGCGATCAGAAAGGCTCGGTGCGTCGGTACGCTCTTGGCATGTCCCGCGAGGCCCGGCCTGACGCCTTCGAGCAGATGAGCTCACCGGCGCTGTATCACGCCTTCTACGCAGCCCGCCGGTTCGCGGCCGACGCCAAGACGGCGTACGTGGCTCGACCATGAGAGTCCTCATCGTGGGCGGCAGCGGCTTCCTCGGCGGCGAACTCGTGCGGCAGACCGCGACGACCGCCGGCCAGGTCGTGGCCGCGACTTACCTGACGCGGCCGGGAACGGCGGCGGGGGCCGACTGGCGGCCACTCGATGTTCGCGACCGCACGGCCGTGGCCGGCCTGATCGGCGCGTTCGGCCCTGACGTCGTCATCAACGCGGCCTACCGCCAATCGGACTGGGTGTCGACGGCCATGGGCCCCGCCCACCTGGCCATCGCGGCCTCCGGGAACGGCGCACGCCTGGTGCACGTGTCCAGCGATGCCGTCTTTTCGGGCAAGGCGATCAGCTATGCCGAGGACTGTGCGCCCGATCCGGTCAATCCGTACGGAGCGGCGAAGGCGGCCGCAGAGGTGGCCGTGCAGGCGATCGACCCTACGGCGGTGGTCGTACGGACGTCCCTGATCATCGGTGACGGCGGCTCTCCCCATGAAGGCTTCGTGCACGCGCTGGCCGCGGGCGGGAGGCACGGGGTGTTGTTCACCGACGACGTGCGCTGCCCGGTGCACGTCCGTGATCTGGCAGCAGCCCTCCTGGAGCTCGCGAACTCCGGTCGCGCCGGGATCCACCACGTGGCCGGGGCGGATGCGGTGAGCCGATATGAGCTCGGATGCCTCATCGCGCAGCGTGACGGGTTGGATCCGGCCCGGCTGCCGTCCGGCCGGCGCGCCGACACCGACCTGCCCGGGCCGATCGAGGTGCGGTTGGACTGCTCCCTGACTCAGCGGCGGCTGCGGACCAGGCTGCGCGGTGCGCGGGAGTTCATGACCGCCCAGTAGTGGTGCCCGCCAGGATGTCCCGGGACCGGTCAGCATAGCCGGCGTCGGCCGCGAAGGGGGCTTTTCGACGGTAGGCGCGGACGTGCCGGAGCACCCCTCGCCAGGGATTGTCCATTACATGGGATGTAATCGACGGGCCGAGCCGGAGTACCGCATGGTGGTGCGCATGAGTGAGAACGGCATCGCCGAACGCAACAAGGAAATCGCCCTCCGGGGCTTCGCGGAGTTCGCGGCGGGGAACGTGGAGATACTTCGCGGCCTGCTCCGGGAGGACTTCGTCGAGCACAGCCCCGGAAATCCCTCGGGCAGGGACGCGTTCATCGAGTTCATCGCGAGCGCCCCGGTCGCCAAGGCGAAGCTCGACCTGAAGCGGGTCATCGCCGAGGGCGACCACGTGGTGATGCACTATCACCTGCTCCCGCCAGGGGAAGAGCGCGGGATCGCGGTCGTGGACATTTGGCGGATGGTGGACGGGCAGATCGTCGAGCACTGGGACGTGGTGCAGCCGGTGCCCGACCCTGATGAGATCCCGAACGGGATGTTCTGAAGGCGGCCGACAGGTGTCGGACAAGCCGTCGTCGACCTCAACGGCGAGGCCGCGGCCGGGACGGCCGGCGAGATCGAGCGCCTCGGCGCGGCGGCGATCCCGCTGACCTGCGACATCCGCGACCCCGCCGCCGCCGTCGTCCTGGCCGGACCGGACGCCTCCTTCGTCACCGGCTGCTCGATCATGACGGATGGAGGCGGTTGGTGGACGGTGCCCGTCCACCCAGGGCTAGAACGCCTTGGAGGAGAACGAGGTGCCGTCCACCTTGATCTTCCCGCCCGAGCACGACACCTTGGGCGAGTCCGTCCCGGGCACGATCACCGTCAGCAGCGACTTAGCCGCCGGCGACACCACCACATTGGTCGGCAGCTTCGACAGGTACGTGGGCGAGACCCAGCCCACCTTCCCCCCTCGCTGCACCTTCTGCCCGCCGACCCGGTCGCACGACGACGAGAACTGCAGCAAGGTGACCTTGAACTTGCCGTCCCCGAGCACGACCTTGCCCCCGCCGTTGGACAGCAGCTTGAGCGACGGGTCGAACCGCCAGAGGTTGCTGATCTTCCTGCCGCCCGAGGCCGTGTCCAGCACCGCCATCAGGTCCTCGCCGTGGTTCACCAGGACGGACCGGGTGCGGCTCACCCCGTACGCCTTGTCGGTCAGCTTGAACGACTGCCGGTCCTTGCCGTACTTCGACGCCACGAGCTTCGAGGACGTCCGCGGCCTGAAGCGGGCCCCGACCACCGTGGGCACGTTGTGGGCCTCGGGGGAGAGCGTCCAGTAGCGGTAGGCGCTCTTCTCGTAGGAGTGGAAGCCCCCGTCCACGAGGAGGTTGCGGCCATGCGCGTAGTACGTGACGCCCAGGTGGTCCTCGTGGCCGTGGAACTTCAGCCCGGGTCCGAACCTGATCGAGTAGTACGCCGAGTCCGGCTTGCCCCAGGCCGTGCGGCCGAAGACGTAGCCCGCCCGGTACGCCTTGACCTCCTGCTTCGGCGTCCCCGTCTCCATCTTCGGCTCGGTCTCGGCGGTGCCGTCGCCGATGGGCACCATGTAGCCGGTCGGCATGGTGGCGTGGGCGATGAAGTCCTTCATCGCCTCGGCCCGCTTGGCGATCTCGCCGGGCACCTTCCTGCCGCACGCCTTCATGTTGGTCATCGCGACCTGCAGCCGGCTGTAGACGTACACCGCATAGCGCGGGGCCTGCTCCATGAGCGCGCCCTGCGAGTCGACGTCGAGCTTCACCGTGCCGGTCAGCCGGCGGGAGGCCAGGTCCGACCAGCCCTTGCGACCGTACCTGCAGCCGATGCCCATGAGCGCGATGTCCTGGTCGATGCCGTGGTTGTGGCCCTTCTTGTAGAGCCGCGCGTTCGACAGGAGCTTGGCGTGGTCGGCGAGGCTGGCCTTCAGCCAGCTCTCCTTGACGTGCATGCTCAGGCAGAGCAGCGGCTGCGTGCGCAGCGAGACGGGGTGGTCCTTCCAGGTGTACGGCATGGTGCCGCGCGCCCCTGGCTTGTTGTTCGCGACCCAGTCCTTGGTGATCTCCGTGGCGCGATCCAGGTAGCCGCGCTCACCGCTGTTCTCGTACGCGACGACCAGCGTGCCCATCCAGCGCAGCGACTGGAACACGAACTCCCACGAACGGTTCCGGTACGGGCTCGCGCTCCAGTTGATCTTCTTGCCGAGCTTGTACGCGGGCAGCCCGACCAGCGAGATCTCGCCCTTCATGACGTCGTCGGCCGTGGGCGTGCCGGGCAGCCAGTCACCCTGGCACTCCGCGGTCCGGGTCACCTTGTCGGCATGCGCGGGGCTGCCTAACCCGCCGAGCGCCAGCAAAAGGGCAAGAGGTATCGCGAGCCGGCGCACGCCAGTTCCTTTCGGGACAAAAAGTGAAGGTGGGACATGCTTTCCGAATCGCGATCAATGGGTCAAGTTGAGTGGCGGATTCGTTAGATGCTCGATGCGCCCCCGGTGTCCCGGATGGCGTAGCCGTACCTGGCAGGACATGCTGGTGCGGTGACATTCGACGACCTCGTGATCCCGGACACACCCGCCTGCCGCGGGGCGCTGGAGGTGGCCACCCGCTACCACACGCCCTCGCTGCTCAACCACTCGATCCGCGCCTACCTGTGGGCGGCCGCCTACGCGCGCGAGCACGGCATCGCGTTCGACGCGGAGCTGCTCTACGTGTCGGCCATGCTGCACGACCTGGGGCTGGCGGCCGAGTTCGACAGCCACTCGGTGCCGTTCGAGGAGGCGGGCGGCGACGTGGCCTGGGTCTTCTGCGCCGGCGCCGGTTGGTCGCCCGAGCGGAGGGTACGCGCCCGCGAGGTGATCATCCGGCACATGTGGGACGAGGTGCCGCTGGAGGAGGACCCGGAGGGCCACCTGCTGGAGCTCTCGACCGGCATGGACATCTCGGGCCGCCGTACGGAGGAGATCCCCGAGGAGGTCAGGCGGGAGGTACTGGAGCGCTACCCGAGGCTGGAGATCGCCAAAGAGTTCGGGGCGTGCATCTCGGAGCAGGGCGCGCGCAAGCCGTCCAGCCTCGCCGGCCAGTTCGTCCGCGCCGGCATCGTGGAGCGCATCGCCCGCAACCCGCTGGACGCCTGACGCCGAAAAGGGCCCGGGCGGCCGGGCCCTGGAGGGCGGATCCGCTACGACTTGGGGCCGGTGCTCTCGGCGACCTCGAAGGTCCACACCTCCGAGCCGGTCGCCGCGGGCCCCTGCCCGTGGCCGTGCCCCTGCCCCTGGGCGGCCTGCGCCGCCTGGGCGTGCCCGCGCCGGAAGGCCTCACCCTGCTGCCAGTTCTGGAAGTCCTCCTCGCTGCGCCAGCGCGTGTAGACGAGGTACCGATCCGTGCCCTCCACCGGCCTGAGCAGCTCGAACCACTCGAACCCGTCGGCCGACTCCACCATCCCCGCGCGGTTGGCGAAGCGCCGTTCGAGCTCCTCGCGCATGTCGGCGGGCACGTTCAGGACATTGATCTTCACGACGGACAACGGGACCCCTCTCGTCAGCGACACCACCAGGCTAACGCGGGCGGCCTCAGGGTCCCGCTCCTGGTCCGGCGCGGCACGAGGTGCGCGTTGGGCGGAGCCTGGCGGTGGCGGCGATAGCCTTGTCAGGTGCGTATAGCGAGGTTCTCCACAGGCGAAGGCGTGTCGTTCGGCGTGGTCGAGGGCGGCCCGGGCGAGGAGGTCGTCTCCACGGTCGCCGGTCACCCGTTCGGCCAGGTGCAGTTCACCGGGGAGCGGCACCCGCTGTCCCAGGTGAAACTGCTGGCCCCGATGCTGCCGAGCAAAGTGGTCGCCATCGGCAGAAACTACGCCGAGCACGCGGCCGAGTTCGGCAACGAGGTGCCCGAGGAACCGCTGATCTTCATGAAGCCGTCCACGTCGGTGATCGGCCACGGCGAGAACATCGCATACCCCACGACGCTGTCCGACCGCGTCGACTACGAGGGCGAGCTGGCCGTGGTGATCGGCAGGCTGTGCCGCGAGGTGCCGGTCGAGCGGGTCAAGGACGTCATCTTCGGCTACACCTGCGCCAACGACGTCACCGCCCGCGATCTCCAGAAGAAGGACGTGCAGTTCACCCGGGCCAAGGGGTTCGACACGTTCTGCCCGCTGGGGCCGTGGATCCAGACCGACCTCGACGCGAGCGACCTGGCGCTGACGACCACGGTCAACGGCGAGATCCGGCAGAGCGGCCGCACCAGCCAGCTCATCAACGACATCCCCGCGCTGGTGGCCTACGTCAGCGCGGTCATGACCCTGATCCCCGGCGACGTCATCCTGACCGGCACGCCCGCGGGCGTCGGCCCGCTCGAGATCGGCGACGAGGTCAGCGTCGGCATCGAAGGCATCGGCACACTCACGAACAAGGTGGTCTCCCGTGACTGAAGTACGGGTGCGGTTCGCCCCGTCCCCAACCGGCATGTTTCATGTGGGCGGCGCCCGCACGGCGCTGTTCAACTGGGCGCTGGCCGAGCAGTCCGGCGGCCACTTCGTGCTGCGCATCGAAGACACCGACGCGTCGCGAAACCGTCCGGAGTGGACGGAGGGCATCATCTCCGCCCTCGACTGGATCGGCATCAACGGCGGAAACCCGGCGTTCGAGGGCCCCTACTTCCAGTCGGCGTACGAGGCCCAGCACCGCGAGGCGGTGGCGAAGCTGCTGGCCGACGGCAAGGCCTACTACTGCGACTGCACGCGTGAGGCGCTGGTCGCCCGCACCGGCTCCGAGCACCGGGGCTACGACGGCCACTGCCGCGAGCGCGGCCTGACCGAGGGCGCGGTCCGCTTCCGCACCCCCGACGACGGCGTCACGGTCGTCGAGGACCTCATCCGGGGCAACGTGGAGTTCCCCAACGAGGCGCAGGAGGACTTCGTCATCGCCCGCACCGACGGCTCGCCGCTCTACGTGCTGGCCAACGCGGTCGACGACATCACCCAGAACATCACCCACGTCGTCCGCGGCGAGGAGCACCTGGGCAACGCGGCCAAGCAGATGCTGCTGTGGCCGGCCCTGGGGGCCACGCCGCCGGTCTGGGCGCACCTGCCGGTGATCGTCAACGAGCAGCGCAAGAAGCTGTCCAAGCGCCGCGACAAGGTGGCCCTGGAGGACTACCGCGCGGAGGGCTACCTCGCGGAGGCCACGGTCAACTACCTGATGCTGCTGGGCTGGGGGCCGGGCGAGGACCGCGAGATCATGCCGTGGTCCGAGATGGTGCCGCTGTTCAGGCTGGAGGACGTCAACTCCGCCAGCGCGTTCTTCGACGAGAAGAAGCTGCGCGCGTTCAACGGCGAGTACATCCGGGCGCTGCCGCTGGAGACGTTCGAGGAGCGCTGCGCGCCCTACCTCGACCTGTCCTGGGACCGCGAGCTGTTCAGCAAGGTCGCGGCGCTGGCCCAGACCCGCATCGCGGTGCTGTCGGAGATCCGGCACAACGTCGACTTCCTCTTCCTCGACGAGCCGGTCTTCGACCAGGCGTCCTGGGACAAGGCGATGAAGAACTCCCCGGTGGAGATCCTCACCGACTACCTGTCGCGGCTGGAGACGGTCAGCTGGGACCCCGAGTCGCTCAAGGAGGCGCTGGAGGAGGTCGGGACCGCGTACGGGCTCAAGCTCGGCAAGGCCCAGGCGCCGGTCCGCGTGGCGATCACCGGCCGGACGGTGGGCCTGCCGCTGTTCGAGTCGATCGAGGTGCTCGGCCGCGCGCGGGCGCAGGAGCGCCTGCGCGCCGCGCTGGCCCGCCTGCGCGGCTGATCTGACTGATCTGACGGCCCGGCACGCGGGCCGCCGGGGCGTGCGGGCTCAGTCGAGGCCGCGGCGGACGAGCAGCGGCTGGATGCTGGGCTCGCGCCCGCGGAAATTGCGGAACGCGGTCAGCGGGTCGAGGCTGCCCCCGCGGGAGAGCAGCTCGCGGCGGAAGTGGTCGCCGTTGGCCCTGGTGAGCCCGCCGTTCTCCTTGAACCACTCCACGCTCTCCGCGTCGAGCACCTCGCTCCAGATGTAGGAGTAGTAGCCGGCGCTGTAGCCGCCGGAGAAGATGTGGGCGAAGTAGTTGGTCCTGTAGCGCGGCCGGACCTGCGGCAGGGCGATCTGGGCGGCCTCCAGGGCCGCGGACTCGAACGCCTCGGGGTCGGCCACCGTCTCCCCGGGCGCCAGCTTGTGCCAGGCCCAGTCGAGCAGGGTCGCGGCGAGATATTCGACGGTCTTGAAGCCCTGGTTGAACTTCTCCGCCGCCTGCAGCTTCTCCACCAGCTCGGCCGGCATCGGCTCGCCCGTCTCGTGGTGCCTGGCGTAGTTGGCCAGCACCTCGGGCCAGGTCACCCACATCTCGTTGACCTGTGACGGATACTCGACGAAGTCGCGCGGCACGCGGGTGCCCGACACGCGCGGGAAGCGCACCTGGGAGAACAGCCCGTGCAGCGCGTGCCCGAACTCGTGGAAGGCCGTGTTGACCTCGTCGTACGTCAGCAGCGTCGGCCCCGAGGCCGGCTTGGTGACGTTGAGGTTGTTCATGACCACCGGCAGCTGCCCGAACAGGAACGACTGGTCGACCAGGTTGTTCATCCACGCGCCGCCGCGCTTGGTCTCCCTCGCGTACGGGTCGAGCACGAACAGCCCCAGCCGGCTCCCGTCCTCGTTGAACACCTCGTACACCGTCACGTCGGGGTGATATCCGCCCAGGTCGGGCCGCTCGGTGAAGGTGAGGCCGTACAGCTTGCCGGCCGCGAAGAAGATGCCGTCGCGGTAGACGCGGTCGAGCTCGAAGTACGGCCGCATCTCGGCGGCGTCGAAGTCGTAGCGGGCCTGGCGCACCTTCTCGGAGTAGTACGACCAGTCCCACGGCTCGATCTCGAACCCGGCCTGCTCCGACAGCGCCTCGGCCTCCTTCCGCGCGTTGCGCACGGCGGGGGCCACGAGCTGGCCGAGCATCTCCTCGACCGCCTCGACGGTCTTGGCCGTCTGGTCGGCCACCACGTACGCCGCGTGGCTGGGGAATCCCAGCAGCGCCGCCCGCTCGGCCCGCAGGGCCGCCATCCTGGCCGCCAGCTCGAAGTTGCCCGGCGCCCGGCCGACGCTCAGCTCGTACAGCCTGCGGCGCACGTCGCGGTCGGTGAGCTGGGCCAGGCCCGGCTGGGCGGTGAAGTTGAGCAGCGGCAGGACGTACTTGCCGTCCTTGCGCAGCGACTCGATCTTGGCCTGCTCGAAGCCGTCGAGCTCCTTGGGGTCCTCGACCACCAGCGCCGACTCCGTCGAGGCCTTCAGCAGCGTCTGCGCGAACTCCGTCGAGAGCTTCGACAGCTCCTCGTTGAGCTGCCGGAGCCGGTCCTGGTCCGGCTCCGACAGGTCCGCGCCGGCCCTGATGAAGTCGTCCCGGTACTTCTCCAGCAGCCAGGCCTCCTCGGGATCCTCCGTGGACACCTGCTTGATGCGCGCCCACAGCGCCCGGTTGAGCAGGATGGCGTCGCCGTGCCTGGTCAGCTGGGGAGAGATCTCCTTCTCGATCTCCATGACGCCGTCGGTGGTGTTGGAGGCGGCGATGCTGAAGAAGACCGTGGCCGTGCGGTCGAGAATCCGTCCCGACCGCTCGAGCGCGGCGATCGTGTTGTCGAACGTCGGCGCCTCGGCGCTGCCTGCGATCGCGTCGACCTCCGCCAGCTGCTCCGCCATGCCGCGCTCGAACGCGGGCAGGTAGTGCTCCTCGCGGACGTCGGCGAAGGGCGGCAGTTCGTACGGCAGGTCGCTAGAGGTGAAGAACGGGTTACCGGCCAACGGTTGGGCTCCTCCACGTGGTGTTTTGTCCCCTTCAGCTTGGCACGTGAGGGCCCGTGGTGTGGGCGACGGAGGGTTCGTTGGCTATTCGTTTTGGTCTTAGCCCCGGAGCTGGGCTATTCTTTCGGACGTCGCCGAGCGCGCCTCACAGAGGTTCGCGAGCGGTGGGGTATGGTGTAATTGGCAGCACGACTGATTCTGGTTCAGTTAGTCTAGGTTCGAGTCCTGGTACCCCAGCATTATCATTTCGCCAGTTTGTGCAGGATTTCGGTAATCAGCCGGTACGTCCTCGCTGTCGGCGCATGCGAAGCCTCCACCGAGTAAATCTTGAACTTGTTGCCTGGCGTGGCCGCATCCGCTTCCTTGATCATCCGATCCTGCAGCGCGAGCGGGATCACCTTGTCCCGCGTGTGCCTGATGTAGACGCGCGGCACCCGTCCCCACGCCTCCTTGCGGCCCCGAGCGTCGGCGCTCATCACTTGGAGACTCTCATCCGGCAGCAACGTGTTCAGCATGGCCAGGAACTCGCCCTCGCTCGCCTCCGCCATGAACGCCGCCTTGACCGCGTCCAGAAACTTCCTGTCGTTCGTGCGCCAGTTCACGCGGATCGCGCCGATCACCCTCGGGTCGGCGATGACGCCCGCCGCCACACTGGCCGCCAGGCTCTCCTTGCCTTCCGGCGTCGCCAGATAATCGTTGGGCGAGCTCAGCTTCGTGCAGCAGAACGCGGTGTCGTAGACGAGCAGGTCGACCAGGTCGGACACCGCGTCGGCCGCCTTCGTGATGATCGCGCCGCCCAGGCTGCCGCCCACCAGGATCACCGGGCCGTAGCCGGAGACCCGGCGCACGGCGTCCACCGTGGCCTCGACATAGTCGTCCAGCGTGACCCCCGCCACCGGCGACGGCAGCGTGGCCAGCGTCTCCAGGTCCTGCGGGGTCTGGTAGGCGAGGTGAAACTGTTCCTCGGGGCCGTGCCCCGGCAGGTTCACGCCCACGGTGCGGTGGCCGCGCAGCGTCAGCTCGGCGTCGTCGCCGGCCATGCCGTTCGCGCCGGTCACGAAGACGTAAGTGGTCACCTCCCGCCTCGGCCTGGCGGCCTGGGCGCCCACGGCGCCCGCGCCCGCGAAGGCGGCGTCCTGAAACATGTCCCTACGGGTCGGAAAGTTCATGACCCGATGTTCGCCCAGTTCAGGGCGGGTGCGCATCGCCTGGCCGGCTCGTCGTGCGGTGGACGTCCGGCATCCACCGATCGGTTGACGCCGTGCCAGGCTTGACCTCATGAGCTGGCTCGACGGGCGCGAGCGCGGGGCCTTCCTGTGCCTCGCCTACGGACTGCTGGGGATCTCCTCGACCGCGGCCGCCCTCGCGGACGCGTCGTCCGCCGGCGCGCCCTGGCCCCTCCTCCGCTGGCTGGCGGGGCCCTTGCCGGCCTGGCTCGCCGAGACGGCAGGCCCGGGATGGGCGACCACAAGCGGCCTCGCGCCGTGGTGGCCGGCGGTCGCGCCGGCCGCCGCGGTGTGGGTGGCGCCGATCGGATGGCTCCACCCCCGCCGCGACACGCGCCGCGCGCTCGTCGTGGGCCACTTCCTCGTGCTGATCGCCCTCGCCGCCGCGCTGGCGGCCGCGAGCCCCGCCTTCATCGTGTTCGCCTCGATCGGCTACCCGCTGGCCAGCGCCCTGCTCCCGGCCCGGCTGATCATGGCGGGCGTGACGCTCACCGCCATCGTCATCGTGACGGCCCAGGCGGGGCCGGGCGCCCGGGGCGCCCTGCTCACCGTGATCGCGGGCGTGGCGCTGCCGCTGGTCCTGGCCGGCTGGTACGTCTCCGGCGAGCACGACAAGCGCCGCCGCCTGGTCGAGCGCCTGCGCGCCGCCATGGCCGAGAACGCCTCCCTCAACGCCCGGCTCCTCGCCCAGGCCAGGCGGGCGGGCATGCTCGACGAGCGGCACCGCGTGGCGGGCGAGATCCACGACACGGTCGCCCAGGACCTCGTCGCCCTGATCGGCCAGCTCAACGCCGCCGACCGCACCTCCCAGGCCGAGTCCCGCCGCCACCTCGACCAGGCCGCCGAGCTCGCCCGCCGCAGCCTCTCCGAGGCCCGCCGGTCCGTACGCGCCCTGCGCCCGGAGCCGCTGGAGACCTCGAGGCTCCCGGACGCCATCACCGACCTGGCCGAGTCGTGGTCGCGGTCGGCCGGGGTCGACCTGACCGTCGAGATCACCGGCACCCCGGTCGCCCTGGCCGCCCCCATCGAGGACACCCTGTTCCGCGTGGCCCAGGAGGCTCTGGCCAACGTCGCCAAGCACGCCAGAGCCGCCAGGACGGGCCTGACTCTGTCGTACACGGACGAAACCGTCCTCCTCGACATTCGCGACGACGGCGCAGGTTTCGCCCCGCAGAAGCCCACTGACGGCTTCGGCCTCGACGGGATGCGCCAGCGCGTCCGCGCCGTCGGCGGCACCCTCCACCTCGAGTCCACCCCGGGCCAGGGCACCGCCGTAGCCGCGGCCATCCCTGCCATCCCCGCCGAGGACGACCGCCCATGATCCGCGCCACAGCCACGGCGATCACCCACAAGACGCGCCCCGCGCTCACCTCACCGTCCCCAACGCCCGCCGGTCCCGCCCCGCGCCTCCTCCATGCCTTCCCCGAAGGCCGCCACCCACGGGCCGTCCCGGCAGAAAATCGTGTGCGCCCTGAGGCGCCCCGCCGCGTCCTGCTCGGCGGACATGTGGCCGATCGACCCCTGGAGAGGCGATGGATGAGACCCTGACGAAGGACGAGTCCTGGCCGGAAGGGGAGAGATGCGGCTGAGGCTGTTGATAGCGGACGATCACCCCATCGTGCGCGACGGCCTGCGCGCGGCACTCGGCGGTGAGCCCGACCTGGAGATCGTCGGCGAGGCGGCCGACGGCGAGACGGCCATACGCCTGGCCGCCGAGCTCGAGCCCGACATCGTCCTCATGGACCTGCGCATGCCGGGGATGGACGGCGTCACCGCCATCCGCCGCCTCAGCGGCACGGGCCCGCGGGTGCTGGTCCTGACCACGTTCGACACCGACGTCCTGCCCGCCCTCGAAGCGGGCGCCACCGGCTACCTGCTGAAGGACGCCCCTCCGGAGGAGCTGGTACGCGCCGTCCGCGCCACCCACCGGGGCGAGACCGTCCTCGCCCCCGCCGTGGCCGGCCGGCTCGCAGCGGCCCTGCGCAAGCCCACCAGGGGGAGGCTCAGCAAACGGGAGCTGGAGGTGCTGCGCCTGGTGGCGGGCGGAGCGACGAACAAGGTGGCGGCGGCGAGCCTGTTCATCAGCGAGGCCAGCGTCAAGACTCACCTCCTGCACATCTACGCCAAGCTCGACGTCCGGGACCGCGCATCCGCCGTGGCCGAGGCCTTCCGCCAAGGCCTCCTCACCGACTGACGGCGAAGACGTGGATGAGCGCCTCCCCGCCAGGAGTTGACCCGCTGACCGATAGCCGGTGGCGAGGGGCCAGGGGTTGACCTGCCGGTCGATATCCGGTGGCGAGGGGCCAGGGGTTGACCTGCTGACCGATATTCGGTGGCCGAGGGGCCTGAGATGGCGAGGGGGGTGGAGCCACGCCAGTGGTTTGGGTAGAGTCCGCCCGGCTTATGGATGAGTTTCGTATTCGCGCGGGCAACTTCCCGCGCTTCGTCGCCCCGTTCGTCGCTCCGCTCGCCCTCTTCTTCGCCGTCTGCCTCCTCCTCGGCGCCATCTTCACCGGCAGCACCCAGCTGGGCGCCGCTGTCGGGGCGCTGGCCACCGCTGCCCTTCTGGCCGTGCTCGTGGTCAAGCACCGCCGCCTGACCGCCGGCACCGTCGTCCGCTTCTCCGCCGACGGCGTGGAGCTGACCGACTCGTACGGCTTCCGCGTCCGCCTCCGCTGGCCCGACATCACCAGGATCGACGTCGTGGACACCCAGCCGGCCAGTCCCAGGCGCATCGGCCGTCCGGGCGGAGTGCGGGTACGGGTGGAGCCGCTGCGTTCGGTGGGGCTCGTCGGGTGGGGCGAGCGGACGGTGCCGCCTCGCGTGCCGGGCTGGATGCGCGAGCGGCTGGCCCGGGTTCCCGTGGACCCGGTCTCCGGCCGGCCGGAGGTGGCGATCCCGCTGGGGGAGTTCGACCCGCTGTGGGAAGGCGGGGCGATGGGGGACTGGGTACGCCGCCACAGGCCCGACCTGATGGGCCGTTAAGCGGTTTGGTGTGGTCTCCGGGGTGCGGTAGAGTTACCTGCGTTGCCGGGGAGATCCCGGCACCAGCAGCTTGTGGACAGGGTCCCGTCGTCTAGTGGCCCAGGACGCCGCCCTCTCAAGGCGGTAGCGCCGGTTCGAATCCGGTCGGGACTACCACTGTCACAAGCCCGCGAAGGTCCCGTCGTCTAGTGGCCCAGGACGCCGCCCTCTCAAGGCGGTAGCGCCGGTTCGAATCCGGTCGGGACTACGTCTACCACACTCGCTCCGGCGCCCACAGGCCCGGAGCGTTTCTGTTTTCCGGTCCCCCAAGCGCACGCTCGCCACGGCAACCGACCCCGCGCCCCAGCGCCCGAACCCCGCACTTCACACGACCGTCCCCTCGACAGAGCCCAGCCACGTGCGGCGGGGCGCCCCGGCCGGAGGTGTGCGGCCTCGTGTGGCGTGGTGGCCGCCCTGAGGCGCCCGGCCCTGTGCGGTGGGTGCTCACTAGGGCGTGCAAGGCCGACGGAGCCTGGCCGTGTGCGGCGGGGCCCGGCCTGAGGCGTGCGGCCTCGTGCGGCAGGGTGGGCGCCTGAGGCGTGCGGCCTCGTGCGGCGGGGTGGGCGCCTGAGCGTGCGGCCTCGTGCGGCGGGGTGGGCGCCTGAGCGTGCGGCCTCGTGCGGCGGGGTGGGCGCCTGAGGTGTGCGGCCTCGTGCGGCGGGGTGGGCGCCTGAGCGTGCGGCCTCGTGCGGCGGGGTGGGCGCCTGAGGTGTGCGGCCGTGTGCGGGGGGTTGTCGGCTTGGGTGTCCAGCTTTGCGTGCTGCGTAGGCTGCTCATCGCGAGCGTGCGGAACCCGGAAGACAGGCCATGTGTGCTGGGTTGCTCGCCCGAGGGGTGCAGGGTCCCAGGGGGCCGCGTGCGTGTTCGTGAAGCGGAAAGGCCCCCGCCGGGCGGCGAGGGCCTTCAGGGAGCGGTGGTCACACGGAGCGGGCCTTGAAGAGGGCCCGGCGGGCCGCCTTGGCGACCTGCTTGTCCGGGTGGACCTGGGAGATCAGGTCCAGCAGCTCCTCCACGTGCGCGTGCGGAATCCGCCAGATCACCTCGAGCAGGTTGTTGACCATCTCCGGCCCGATGTCCCGCAGGCTGCTCACGAACTCGGAACGCCCCAGCCCGGCCGAGATCGTCCACATGTCCAGGATCAGCCAGTGGGTGTCGTCCTGGGTGGGCTCGGGCGCGCCTTCGACCTCCAGCTGGCTCAGGTGCGTGGCCGCGTAGGGCCGGAGCGAGGGCTGTTTGAGGGCCGCCTGCCAGGCAGGGACGGCGGCCTCACCCAGGGTGCCGACCACGCTGGCGGCCTGCACCCTGATCAGCGCGTCGCTCTCGTCCTCGGCCGCCGCCTCCAGCAGCTCCTCGGCCGCCTTGCCCGGCTCCCGGAGCTGCATCCAGGCCGCGAACTCCGCGTCGGCCTCGTCCTCGGGCAGCTCGGCGCTGAGCGCCAGCAGCTCGTGGGCGCTCATGGACTCGATCGCGGGCCGCGCGTCCACTTCGATGTCGGCGTCGTCCACCAAGTGGACGACGCCCTCGGTGCCGAGCGGCGTGAGGCGGAGGGTGCTGCCGTCGACCTCGACCATGCCGTACCCGACGAGCCAGTCGATCGCGGGGGCCAGCGGGTCGCCTGCCGCCTCCCACGCGTCCGAGCCCAGCTCGTCGAGGTCGGCGGCCGACTCGGCCAGGTCCTGCGCCAGGTCGTCGAGCTCGCGCGAGCCGCCCGCCAGCAGCAGCCTGACCAGCAGGCCCCGGGTCAGGCCCGCCAGCGCCATCGTGAGGTCTTCGTCGCTCAGCTCCGGATCGCCGTAATCGACGGAGTGGAGCCCCAGCATCCAGGCGTCGAGCACGTCCTCGTCGTCGTCGAACGGCCACTCCGAGGTGTCGTCCTGCACCGCGACCGTGCTGCCCTCGCCGGGCTGGAGGAACTCCAGGTCCACGGCCAGGTTCCAGATGTTCCAGAGCTGCGGGACGGCCTCGGCGATCGGGCCGTCGGTCTCGGGCTTGGGCAACCCGACGGCCGCCAGCGCCTCCTCCACCTCGGCGTCGGTGAGCAGGTTGTCTTCGCCCACCCGGCGACCGGACCCCACCCAGAGGGCGAGGTCGCGGGCCTTGGCCACCAGCGGCGCCTGCCGGGCCGCCGCGGCCAGCTCCGAGTCGGGCCGCAGCCTGATCGTCTCGAGTTCGGCGAGGTCGTCCGCGAACGGCTCGAAATCGCCCAGGTCGCCGACCTCGTCCTCCTCCTCGTCGTCGCCCTCGGCGTCGTCGAGCAGCTCTTCCATGAGGTCGACGAACTCGTCCTCGACGTCGTCGAGCTCAGCCTGCAGATCGGCGAGGGTGTCCGAGCCCTTGGCCAGCCTGCCGGTCTGGGAGAGGAACGTCAGGTACGCGTCCACGGCCGGGAGCATCCCGTCGGCGGCGGCGTCGGGATCCTCCACGACCTTGGGCATGCGGTCGAGCAGCAGGTTGCGCAGGTCGGCGCGCTTCCACGTGCCGAGGTCCTGCGAGAAGGCGAGACGGTGCCACAGTGCGGCGGGCCCCACGAGCTCGGGGTCGCTTCCGGGCGCGTTCGCACGCGCCCACATGATGAACTCTTCGAGCAGGGGTCGCAGCTCAGTGGCGGCTACCTCGATGCGATCTGTCACGCACTCAGGCTAGTGCGCCCACGAGGCACTCGGCTCCCCAAATACCTGGTTTCGCCGATCATGACGTGCGACGCATTGCCTCCGTTATACGTTCGGCGGCCGCCATAACGGGCACCGCGTGGAGTCGTCCCGGCGCCCTCGTGAGCCGTTCGATGGGGCCGGAGACCGACACGGCCGCGATCACCTTGCCGCCGCTGCCCCTTATGGGCGCCGACACGCTGGCCACCCCCTGCTCGCGCTCGCCGACGCTGTGGGCCCACCCGCGGCGCCGTACGGAGGCGAGGGTGGCGGCGCTGAACTTGGCGCCGCGCAGGCCACGGTGCAGCCGGTCAGGCTCCTCCCACGCCAGCAGTATCTGCGCGGCCGAGCCCGCCGTCATGGGCAGCGCGGATCCCACCGGTACGGTGTCCCGCAGGCCGCTCGCGCGTTCGGCGGCCGCGACGCAGACGCGCTCGTCGCCCTGCCGGCGGTAGAGTTGCGCGCTCTCACCCGTGAGATCCCTGAGCTGCATCAGAACGGGGGCGGCCACCGCCAGCAGCCGGTCCTCGCCGGCCGCGGTGGACAACTCGGAAAGCCGGGGACCCAGTACGAACCTGCCCTGTGTGTCACGACTCACAATGCGGTGGTGCTCTAGTGCGACGGCCAGCCGATGGGCCGTGGGGCGGGCCAGACCGGTGGCCTGGACGAGCTGCGCCAGTGAAGCGGGTCCCGCTTCGAGGGCATTGAGTACAAGAACTGCCTTGTCGAGTACTCCGACTCCGCTAGAGTTGTCCATACACCGATACTGCCGTCTCGACATATGAGAAGGCAAGTCGGAGGCAAACTCCCACGCGAGGGAGCCGGTCCCTGGAACTGAGGAGCGCAGTGGCCGGACCTGAGCGACCGAGCCGCGATGCGATGCATCGCAGTAAGCACGCGAGGGAGCGCCGGTCTCTGGACTGAGGAACGAAGGGAGCGTAGCGACCGGAGTGACGAGGGAAGAGACCGGATCTCAGCGACCGAGCCGCGATGCGCAGCATCGCAATGAACACAGGGAGCGCTGGTCCCCCGGAGCGGCGACCGGCGGGACCGGGCCTGAGCAAGCGGTGCGATGGCGCATCGCGAACAAACAGGAGGAGATCATGGGCCGCACACTGGCCGAGAAGGTCTGGGAGCAACACGTAGTCCGGCGTGCCGAGGGCGAACCGGACCTGCTCTATATCGACCTGCACCTCATTCACGAGGTGACCAGCCCGCAGGCGTTCGACGGGCTCCGTCTCGCCGGCCGGAAGGTGCGGCGGCCCGATCTCACGATCGCCACCGAGGACCACAACGTGCCGACCGTGCTCGGCCCGATCTCCGACCCGGTGTCCAAGACGCAGGTCGAGACGCTGCGCAAGAACGCCGCCGAGTTCGGCATCAGGCTCCATCCGATGGGCGACGCCGGCCAGGGCGTGGTGCACATCATCGGCCCGCAGTTCGGGCTGACGCAGCCGGGCATGACGATCGTGTGCGGTGACTCCCACACCTCCACGCACGGCGCGTTCGGCGGCATCGCGTTCGGCATCGGCACCTCCGAGGTCGAGCACGTGCTGGCCACGCAGACGCTGCCCGCGTACCGGCCGAAGACGATGGCGATCGAGGTCTCGGGCGAGTTGCCCGCCGGCGTGACCGCCAAGGACCTGATCCTGGCGATCATCGCCAAGATCGGCACCGGCGGCGGCCAGGGCTACATCGTCGAGTACCGCGGCGAGGCCGTCCGCAAGCTCTCCATGGAGGGCCGCATGACGGTCTGCAACATGTCGATCGAGGCGGGCGCCCGCGCGGGCATGATCGCGCCGGACGAGACCACGTTCGAGTACCTGAAGGGCCGCCCGCACGCGCCCGAGGGCGAGGCGTGGGACCAGGCCGTCGAATACTGGAAGACGCTGCGCACCGACGACGACGCCGTGTTCGACAAGGTCGTGGAGATCGACGCCGCGACGCTGACCCCGTACGTCACGTGGGGCACCAACCCGGGCCAGGGTCTGCCGCTGGGCGAGTCCGTCCCGTCGCCGGAGAGCTTCTCCGACCCGGTCGAGCGCTCGGCCGCCGAGCGGGCCCTGGAGTACATGGGCCTGACCGCCGGCACGCCGCTGCGTGAGATCGAGGTCGACACGGTGTTCGTCGGCTCGTGCACCAACGGCCGCATCGAGGACCTGCGCTCGGCCGCCGAGATCCTGCGCGGCCGCCAGGTGAAGACCCGCACGCTGATCGTCCCCGGCTCCATGCTGGTCAAGCTGCAGGCCGAGCAGGAGGGCCTGCACGAGGTGTTCAAGGCCGCCGGCGCCGAGTGGCGCGAGGCCGGCTGCTCGATGTGCTTGGGCATGAACCCCGACACGCTCCAGCCCGGCGAGCGCAGCGCCTCCACCTCCAACCGCAACTTCGAGGGCCGCCAGGGCAAGGGTGGCCGCACCCACCTGGTGTCGCCGCAGGTCGCCGCCGCGACCGCCGTCACCGGCCGTCTCACCGCGCCCGCCGACCTGTAAGGAGACCTGGACCGATGGAAGCCTTCACCACCCACACCGGTACGGCGGTGCCGCTGCGCCGCAGCAACGTCGACACCGACCAGATCATCCCGGCCGTCTGGCTCAAGCAGGTCAGCCGCACCGGGTTCGAGAAGGGCCTGTTCGCGGCCTGGCGCGAGGACCCGACGTTCGTGCTGAACGACCCGTCCTACGAGGGCGGCTCGATCCTCGTCTCCGGCCCCGACTTCGGCACCGGCTCCTCGCGTGAGCACGCGGTCTGGGCGCTGCAGCAGTACGGGTTCCGCGTCGTGATCGCCGCCCGCTTCGGCGACATCTTCCGCAACAACTCCACCAAGATGGGCCTGCTGCCGGTCGTCCTGCCGGGCGACAAGGTCGAGGCCCTGCAGGCGGCCGTCGAGGCCGACCCGAAGCTCGAGGTCACCGTCGACCTGACCGAACGCCACGTCCGCTGGGCCGATGAGGTCGTGGCGTTCGAGATCGACGACTACACCCGCTGGCGGCTCATGGAGGGCCTCGACGACATCGGGCTGACCCTGCGTCACGCCGACGAAGTGGCGACGTACGAGAATGGTCGGCAGCCATGGCTGCCGACGACCGTCTAGAAGACGACGAACTGGCGCGGCGGTTGCGCGAGGCGCACCGCCGCGTCCGCATGCTTCCCGCGGCGGAGAAGGACCGGCTGGCCCGCCGCTACCTCGCGATTTGCGACCTGGCGAAGCGTGACCCGGAAAGGGCCGCCGCCCGCCTCGACGCCTTTCTGGCCGCTCTCGACACGCCACGTAGTGGGGAAAACGCGCTAGGTGATTGAGTTCACCCGCGATCCCGCCTACTTTCAAGCCCGTAAGGGGTTTCTAGGGCGAACTCATGAGCTGGAACCCCGAGCCGTAACTGGGGGAGCAGGACTTTCATGAACAAGCGAGAACTCGTCGAGGCCATCGCGGATCGTGTGGGCGACAGGAAGACGGCCACCGAGGCCGTGAACGCGGTCATCGACACCATCCAGAAGGCCGTGGCGAGCGGCGACAAGGTCTCGATCACGGGCTTCGGCGCATTCGAGATGGTGAACAAGCCCGCCCGCACGGCCAGGAACCCGTCGACCGGCGCGGAAATCAACGTTCCCGAGAGCTGGGGGCCGAAGTTCCGCCCGGGATCCGACTTCAAGGAGCTGGTCAACCAGGGCGGCAAGAAAGTCGGAAAGAAGAAGTAAACCCAGCACGCGCTTCCGCCCGGGCCATCGGCCCGGGCGTTTCGCATTTCGGCCCGCAATGGGCCGGGCCGAGACCCGGCAAAAGTTACTCGGAATCGCCCGCCCGCGGCCGGCCGCCGAAGGCGTCCGGGACCGGGAAGGTCGAGAGCGTGATGTAGGCGATCTCCCCGCCGGACATCCCGAGGTTGACCCGCTGCCCCGTGCGCAGCAGCCGCAGCGGCCCCGCGTCGAAGGCGGACGTGCCGAACTCCAGCACGGTCCCGTCGTCGAGGAACACCGTCCCCGAGCGCGTGGCCTCGTCGAAGCTGCGTACCGTTCCCTGCACGCTGATCAGCGTAATTCGTTTGCCCCTCGTCCGGCCAGGCCGTAAGGATCTAGGGATATGGGGCGTAAGGGCGACTTCTGGCGGTTTGCGTGGGCGAACGCCATCACGCAGATGGGCACGCAGGTCACGGTGGTGGCCCTTCCCCTGGCGGCACTCCTCGCCCTCGACGCCGGAGCCTTCCAGCTCGGCCTGCTGTCGGCGGCCCAGATGCTCGCCTTCCTGCTGATCGGGCTGCCCGCGGGCGTGTGGGTGGACCGGTCGCGGCGCCGCCCGATCCTCATCTGGTCCGACGTCGCGCGTGGCGTGGCGCTGCTGTCGGTCCCGGTGGCGGCCTGGTTCGACGTGCTGACGCTGCCGCAGCTGTACGCGGTCGCCCTGGTGCTGGGCGTGGGCACGGTCTTCTTCGACGTCGCCCACATGAGCTTCCTGCCCGCCGTCGTGACCAAGGAGCGCCTCGAACGCGGCAACGGCGTCCTGGAGGTCACCAGGAACACCTCGCTGCTCGCGGGACCGGGCGTCGGAGGCTGGGCGGTGGCCGTGTTCACCGCGCCGATCGCGCTGCTGGCCGACGCCGTCAGCTATCTCCTCTCCGCGCTCCTGCTGTCGGGCGTGCGCGCCGAGGAGAGCCCGCGGCGAGGCGAGCGGAGGTTGCGCCAGGAGGTGGCGGAGGGCATCAGGTTCGTCGCGGGCGAGCGGGTGCTGCGCAGGGTCGCGGTCGTGGGCGCGCTCGTCATGACGGCCAACGGCATCGCCACGGTCGGCCTGCCTCTCTACCTGGTCAAGGAGCTGGGAGTCGGCTCGGCCCAGTACGGGCTGCTGCTGTCGGCCGCCGCCGTCGGCTCGCTCGTGGGGGCCGCGCTGGTGGCCCGCGTCACCGCGCGCTTCGGCAGTGGTCCGGCCCTGTACGGCTCCGCCGTCCTGGCCACCGTGCTCTACCTGCCCGCGCTGGCGACCGGCCCGGGCTGGCGGCTGCTGATCTTCCCGGTGGCCTCGTCGTTGTTCGGCATGATGAGCTCGATCTTCGGCGTGGCCCAGCTCAGCTACCGCCAGCGCATCACGCCCGACCATCTGATGGGCCGGGTCAACGCCAGCATGCGCTTCCTCATGTGGGGGGCGTACCCGCTGGGCGGGCTGGCCGGCGGCGCGCTGGGGGAGTGGCTCGGCGGCTACGCGGCCTTCGCCGCGGCCGTGGCCGTGATGAGCCTGGCGCACCTGGCGGTGGCGACCTCGCCCGCCATCATGAAGGCGCCCGCGAGAACCTCATGAGCTCGGCCACAGCTCGGCGACCACCGCGGCCGTGTGGCGGCCGAGGCCCAGCGTGATGGCCGCGCGCAGGTCGTCGGGCGTGTCCACGTCCCGCCGCACCGAGTCGATCCCCGGCACGCACAGCTCCTTCGCCCCGCCCGCCAAATGCTTGGCCCGCGACTCCCCGCCGAACCTCGGCGTGAACGGCATCCCGGGCCGCACCCCGTAGAAGGTCGTCCCGACGTCGAGCGCGTCCGGCACGAAGGACTGGTCGAACTCGGCCGCGGCCTCCAGCGCCGTCCCCAGCTCCGGCGACCGCAGGGCGGGCAGGTCCGCCTGGAGCGCCCCCACCGCGTCGCCGGGCGCGACGCGTACGGCATGGGCGGCCCCGGTGCGCAGGGCGGTGTTCAGGCCGCGGTCCGGGTCGGGCACCACCTCGGCCCCCAGCGCGCCCAGGGGCCCGGCCGCGGCCGGGTCGGCCGTCACCACGATCACCCGGGCGACGCGCGCGCACGAGAGCGCCGCCGCCACCGTGTCACTCGCCACGGCCACGGCCAGCCTGGTCCGGTGCGGACCCGTCGCCGCGGCCAGCCTCGTCTTCGCCGCGACCAGCGTCTTCACCGGGATGACCAGCGACCAGCGGATGCTCATAGTCTTAAGCATCCCGCCTCGACATCCCGCGCGGCCAACCGGGAGACTTGGGGCGCATCCCGTACGTGTTGGAGGAGACCATGAGCCGCCCCGCGCGACCATCGCGTTTCTGGGAAACCCTGGCAGTCGTCATCGTGAAACCGCTGTCCTGGCTCCTGGTCAAGAGGGACTGGCGTCGTGGGGAGCGCATCCCGCGCACCGGCGGCGTGATCATCGCGACCAATCACCTCTCCTGGACTGATCCGGTCCTGCTTTCGCACTTCCTCTACAACAACGGGCGCTGGCCGGTAATCCTGGCCAAGTCAGCTCTGTTCAAGGTGCCGTTCCTGGGCAGGGCGGTGACGGCGCTGCTGGCCATCCCCGTCGACCGGGGCAGCGCCGAGGCGGCGAAGTCCCTGCACATCTCGGCTCAGCGGCTCAAGGACGGCGGCGCGATCCTGTTCTACCCCGAGGGCACCTGCACTCGCGATCCCGATCTGTGGCCCATGGTGGGCAAGACGGGCGCGGCGCGGCTGGCGCTGGAGAGCGGCGCGCCGGTCATCCCGGTGGCCCATTGGGGCGCGCATGAGTTGCTGCCGTACGGGGAGAAGAAGCCCAGACTGTTCCCGCGCAAGACGTTCCGCGTGACGGTGGGCCCACCGGTGGACCTATCGAAGTATGCAGGCCAGCCGCTGCACGCGGAGGTGTTGCGCGCGGCGACCGCCGACATCACGGCCGCGATCACCCAGCAGCTCGCCGAGCTGCGTGGCGAGAAGGCCCCCGAGACTCCCTACGATCCGGCCAAGGGGTGATGGCATGACGAAGGTGGCCGTTTTCGGCACGGGTTCGTGGGGGACCACGTTCGCGATGATCCTGGCCGAGGCAGGCAACGAGGTCACGCTCTGGGGGCGCAGACGGGAGCTGACCGAGGCGATCGACCGCGACCACGTCAACCCCGACTACCTGCCGGGCATCCCCCTCCCCGAGAAGCTGCGCGCCACGACCGACCCGGGGCGGGCGCTCGAAGGGGCCGAGTTCGTGGTCCTGGCGGTGCCGTCGCAGCAGCTGCGGCCCAACCTGGCCGCCTGGCGCGAGCACATCCCGCCGAACGCCGTCCTGGTGAGCCTGATGAAGGGCATCGAGCTGGGCACGACCAAGCGGATGAGCGAGGTGATCCGCGAGGTCGCCGAGGTGCCCGAGGAGCGGGTCGCCGTGGTCTCCGGGCCCAACCTGGCCAAGGAGATCGCCGAACGCCAGCCCGCCGCCACCGTCGTCGCCTGCACCGACGAGTCGGTCGCCGCCCGGCTGCAGGCGATCTGCCACCTGCCGCCGTGGTTCCGCCCGTACACCAACCACGACGTGGTCGGCGTCGAGCTGGGCGGCGCGGTGAAGAACGTGATCGCCCTGGCCGTGGGCGTCTCCGCGGGCATGGGCATGGGCGACAACGTCAGCGCCATGCTCATCACCAGGGGGCTGGCCGAGATCTCCCGCCTGGGCGCGGCCCTGGGGGCCGACCAGCACACCTTCGCGGGGCTCGCCGGCATGGGAGACCTCGTGGCGACCTGCACGTCGCCGCTGTCGCGCAACCGCACCTTCGGCGAGAACCTGGGCAGGGGCATGACCCTCGCCGAGGTCGTGGCCGCCACCAGGCAGACCGCCGAGGGCGTGAAGTCGTGCGAGTCCGTGCTGGAGCTGGCCAGGAAACACGACGTCGAGATGCCGATCACCGAGGTCGTCGTCGGCGTCGTGCACGACGGCATGTCACCGGCGGAAGCGGGCATGTTGCTGATGTCCCGATCGCCCAAACCGGAGCGGTACGGGGTGTGAGGATGTGAGAAAGTCCTGATTGCGGCGTGCTCGGCTCGCTGTGACCGGGACACCCCGGTAGATTCGGACACCATGAGCAAGCCACGCGTCGCCGTTGTTTTCGGAGGCCGCAATTCGGAGCACGCCGTGTCCCTGATGGGCGCGGGCAGTGTGCTGGATGCGATCGACAGGAGCAAGTACGAGGTGATCCCCATCGGGATCGCCCAGGACGGCAGGTGGGTGCTGGCGGCTTCCGACCAGCGGTTCGCCATCGAGTCTGGTGAGCTGCCGGTCGTCGACACCTCGGGTGCGGCGCTGGCGCTGCCGTCCGGCGGGAGTTCGCTGGTGGCGTACGACCCCGGCAGCATCCCCGTGGAGCTCGGCTCGGTGGACGTGGTGTTCCCCGTGATGCACGGCCCGTTCGCCGAGGACGGCACCATCCAGGGGCTGCTCGAGATGGCCGGGGTGCGCTACGTCGGCTCGGGCGTGCTGGCCAGCGCGGTGGGCATGGACAAGGCCCACATGAAGACCGTGATGGCCGCCGCCGGGCTGCCGACCGGCCGCCACGTCGTCGTACGCGACCGTGACTGGCGGCTCGACCGCGACCGCGTGCTGAAGGAGGCGGAGGGGCTCGGCTGGCCGGTGTTCGTCAAGCCCGCCAGGGCCGGGTCCTCGCAGGGCATCTCCAAGGCCCACGACCTGGGCGAGCTGGAGGCGGCCGTGGAGTTCGCCAGGCAGCACGACCCCAAGGTGCTCATCGAGGCAGCCATCGTGGGGCGTGAGATCGAGTGTGCGGTGCTGGAGTCGCTCGGCGACGAGCCCGCGGTCGCGTCGCTGCCGGGCGAGGTCAAGGTCGAGGGCGGCCAGGAGTTCTTCGACTTCGAGGCGAAGTACTACCCGGACCAGATGTCGCTCACCGTGCCCGCCGACCTCCCCGAGGAGGCGGCCGAGCAGCTGCGGGCCATGGCCGTGCGCGCGTTCGAGGCGCTCGACTGCGAGGGGCTCGCGCGGGTCGACTTCTTCTACACGCCCGAGGGCGAGCTGATCTTCAACGAGATCAACACCATGCCCGGGTTCACGTCACTGTCGGTGGCGCCGCAGCTCTGGGCCGCCTCGGGGCTGGACTACCCGGCGCTGGTCGACCGGCTCGTCCAGCTGGCGCTGTCGCGCTCGGCGGGCCTGCGTTGAGATCGCGCGGTCACCGGGACGAGGGCGAGACCTGGGCGATCGGCTTCGACAGGTCCGCGAGCACCTCGGCGGCCACGTGCTCGCCGCCGACCGTGACCTCCACGTAGGCCACGTCCGTGACCGCGGTGAACAACGTGGGCCTGTCGGGGTCGGCGAACCAGCCCACCCCGCCGATCTCCTGGAGCTGGTCGGTGGGCGCCATCCTGGCCGGCCTGGGTACGCCGCAGCGCAGCGCGATGGACCCGTCGCCCCAGACGGCGACGTACGGCGACTCGGGCGTGGACGCGCCACGCCGATCGCCGTCGAGCGTCTGGGGCAGCAGCGTCGCCAGCTTGCCGCAGGCCGTCACCGCTTCACCCGTCGGCTTGGGCGGATCGACCTGTACGGTGCCGCCGCAACCGGCGAGCGCGAGGAGAACGAGCAGGGCGGCGGCGGCACGCATGCGACGACTACCTTCAAATGTGGACGATCGGACACGTAAGAGTACGCGTGATCCCTTCCACCGCCTGAATCTGCGCGACGACGAGCTTGCCCAGCTCGTCGACGTTGTTGGCCTCCGCGCGCACGATCACGTCGTAGGGCCCCGTCACGTCTTCCGCTTGAGTGACCCCGGGAATCCCGGAAATCTCGCGAGCCACGGCAGCGGCCTTGCCGACCTCGGTCTGAATAAGGATGTAGGCCTGCACCATCACGTCCTCCCGGGCGATTGGATCACGCCGAAGGGCCACCGTACCCTGTGTGCGTCAGGAGGTGCGTCATCACAGTCGGAGATCTCGGCGAATTCGCAGTGATAAATCGGATTACCGGACGTCTGCCCCAGGGTGCGGCGGTAATGCTCGGTCCGGGTGACGACGCCGCCGTGGTCGGCGCGCCCGACGGCCGGGTCGTGGTCTCAACGGATTTGCTGATCGAGGGTAGACATTTTCGCCGGGATTGGTCCAGCGGTTACGACGTGGGACGTAAGGCCGCCGCCCAGAACCTCGCCGACGTGGCCGCCATGGGCGCCGGACCGACCTCCCTCGTGGTCGGGCTGGGCATGCCCGCCGACCTGCCGCTGGCGTGGCTGGACGCGCTGACGGACGGGTTCCGCGACGAGTGCGCGGTGGTCGGCGCGAGCGTCGCCGGAGGCGACATCACGCGGTGCGACCTGGTGGTCATCGGGGTGACCGCGCTGGGCGACCTGGGCGGGCGGCCTCCCGTGACGCGCTCGGGCGCCCGGCCGGGGCAGGTGGTGGCGGTGGCCGGGCGGCTGGGGTACGCCGCCGCAGGGTGGGCGCTGCTGGAGGCGGGCGTGCCGGAGAACCCCGTCCTGGAGGAGGTCGTGGTCGCGCACCGGCGGCCCAGCCCTCCGTACGCGATGGGGCCGGGGGCGGCCGAGCTGGGCGCGAGCGCGATGCTGGACGTCAGCGACGGGCTGCTGCAGGACCTCGGCCACGTCGCCAAGGCCAGCGGCGTGCGCATCGAGCTGGACCCGCAGGCCTTTGCCGTGGGGGAGCCGGTTTCGGTCGCGGCCAAGGAATTGGGGGCCGATCCGCTGGAGTGGGTGCTCACGGGTGGTGAGGATCACGCGCTCGCCGCGGTCTTCCCCGCAGAGGTACGTCTGCCGCCGTCGTGGCAGGTCGTGGGCCGGGTGGTCGAGGGCGAAGGCGTGCTGGTGTACGGGCGGGAGATCGGCCGGCGCGGCTGGGATCACTTTCGGTGATGACTTGTCCCAATTTGAGTGACATTTTTCCGGATTTGTGGTGGGACTCCGGTGATTACTGTGACAAGGGTGTCGCGAAGGTGTTATGAAGATTGGCGGCCACTGTAACCGCGAGAAAGGGCAGCCATGGGCCGCCACGGCACAGGTGGATCCGACGACGGGGATGAACGGGGGAACAACAGCGCATTCTGGGGTCCTGACGAGCAGGCCGAGCCGCCGGGCTGGCCTTCGCTGCCGGACGAACCCGAGGTGACGGGCCAGTGGGCTCCCATGCCGCGGCGCACTGACGGACCGCTTCCGCGCGGGCCGCAGTCCGAGCCGTTCGAGACCACCGGTGCCTTCGCGCTGCCCAACGACCCCGCCGGCGGCTCCCGCCCGGCCAACGACCCCGTGCATGGCTTCCCGCAGCCGGGTCCTGGGGAGGGGGCCGGGCCGTTCGAGACGACGGGCGCCTTCGCCCGGCCGCCGGAGTGGGGCCAACCGGGCGACCGCCCTTTTGACGCCGACCGTCCCGGTCCCTTTGACGGGGCCATGGAGCGTACGGCCTTTTTCGACGGCCCCGACAACCCGGGCGCACCCGCCGGGCGGGGCCCTTTCGACGCGGCGGCTCCCAGGGAGGGACCCGCCGAGCGTACGGCCTTCTTCGGCGGGCCGGACGCTCCGCCCGGCCCTGGAGGACCGGGTCCGGGCCCGGCCGCCGGGCGAGGACCCTTCGAGACACCCGGTCCCTTTGACGGGCCCATGGAGCACACGGCCTTCTTCGACGGCCCCGACGTGCCGGGCGGCGCCTTCGGCGGACCGCCTCCCGGCGATCGGCCCGGGCCGTTCGACGGGCCCGGCGACCGTACCGGCGCGGTGCCCATGTCGTCCGGTCCGCCCGAGCCCGGGGACATCAAGGTGGCCGGGGAGCCCACGGCCGTGCAGGCGCCCGCCTGGGCGAACGCCGAGACCGGCTTCCTCGCCTCCGACTGGGCGGCCGACCCCGGCCTCGGCGAGCCGGAGGAGCCCAAGGGCCGCCGCGGGCGCCGTAAGGGCGGGCGCGGCGGCGACGACGTGCTCGCGCCGCCCCCGTCGTCGGGCGGAGGCAAGGGCCGGGTCGCGCTGCTGTCGGTCGCGGCGGTCGCCGTCGTGCTCGGCGGCACCGTGGCGGGGGTCAAGTTCATGAGCTCGTCGGGCACGCCCGACAAGTGCTCGGGCGCGACCTGCGCCGCCGTCCAGGCGACCAACAACCAGCCGGGCCCCGCGGCCTCCCAGCCGACCGAAGAGGAGACCACGCCGGAGGAGGAGCCGTCCGAGGAGGAGACGGCGGACGAGACGACGCCGTCCCAGACCCCGTCTCCGACGGCCTCGTACAGCGCCCGTACGCCGCCGCGCCGCACCGCCTCCGCGACGCCGACGCCCACCAAGACCAAGGTGAAGACGTCCGCGAAGCCGACGAAGGAGCCGACACCGCCCGTCGAGGAGCTCGCCTCCGAGACGCCGACCGAGGAGCCCTCGACACTGGACGACTCCGACACCGGTGGCGGGGTAACCAGCGGCGGCAGCACCCCGATCCCGTCCAACACGGACACCTTCGGGTCCGGCCAGAGCGGCGCGATGAACATCAAGCAGACCATCAAGCAGCGCCTGCTCAGCTACCAGGCCGACATGACGCTCTCGAACGCCTCCCGCGCGACGCTGGAGAACCCGACGGTCTCCGTCCCGGTCGAGGGCGAGGTCATGACCGTGACCGGCGCCCAATGGACGCAGGACGGCGATCTGCTGATCCTCGATCTGTCGGCGTCGCTGTTGGCCGGTGACTCGGTGAACGTCTCGTTCACCGCCACGGGCAAGGGCCAGAAGGCCGCCAACTGCGGGCTGGTCAGCGGGGAGTGCGCCGTCAGCTGAGTGGTTGGATGGGGGACATGACGGTTTCGACCCCTCCACGCGTGCTGACCGTCGCCGGCTCCGACTCCGGGGGCGGCGCGGGCATCCAGGCTGACCTGAAGACCATGCTGGCCATGGGCGTCCACGGCATGAGCGTCATCGCCGCGGTGACGGCTCAGAACTCCCTGGGCGTCCAGGGCTACTGGGAGCTGCCACCCGAGGCCGTACGCGCGCAGCTCGACTCGGTCCTGGGCGACATCGGCGCCCAGGCGGTGAAGACCGGCATGCTGGCCTCCCCCGCGCTGGTCGAGGTCGTGGCCGACGCGCTCGGCTCGTACGCCGCGCCGGTGATCGTGGACCCCGTGGGGGTGTCGAAGCACGGCGACTCGCTGCTCGCGCCCGAGGCCGTCGTCACGCTGCGGACGCGGCTGCTGCCCGTGGCCACCGTGGTGACGCCGAACCTGTGGGAGGTGGAGCAGCTCACCTCCGTCAAGGTCGAGGACGAGGACGGGCTACGGGCGGCGGCCGAGGCCGTTCTGGAGCTCGGGCCCAAATGGGCGCTGATCAAGGGCGGCCACCTGCCGGGCGCGCCCGTGGACCTGCTCACGGACGGCACGGACGAGTACCGCTTCACCGCCGAGCGCCTCGACAACCGCCACACCCACGGCACGGGCTGCACGCTGGCCTCGGCCATCGCCTCCCGGCTCGCGCTGGGCGACGACGTGCCGGAGGCAGTGGGGAAGGCCAAGGAGTACGTGACGGGCGCGATCGCCCGCGGCTTCCCTCTGGGAGGCGGCATCGGCCCGGTGGACCACGCCTGGCGCTGGCGCTGAGCTTCAGAAGACGAAAACGCGCAAGCCCGCGGCTCCCTCGGGGGCTACGGGCTTGCGCGAAAGTGTGGGACTAGCGGGTGACCTTGCCCGCCTTGATGCACGAGGTGCACACATTCAGCTTCTTCGGCGTGCCGCCGACGACCGCGCGGACCGTCTGGATGTTGGGGTTCCAACGACGACGGGTACGGCGGTGGGAGTGGGACACGTTGTTGCCGAAGGTCGGGCCCTTGCGGCAGACATCGCAGACGGAAGCCACGGTTCGCTCCTTAAAACAGTCGATGTAGCCCTGTCCGCTGATGCTTTCCGGGCGGAGGGCATGCCGGGACAACCGGCCAGCCAGACGAGAATATCCGATCCACACCGATGGGCGCGAACTGGAACGCTGGACCGGAGCCCCAGCGGCGATATTCTCCTTCGACAACCGTAGCGCATTCGGTCTCCTCCGGGAGCCGGGAGGTCGGTCGGGGCCGGTTGGTCGGGGATACAGAGTCGGAGGGTGAGGGCGCAGATGAAGATCCTCGACCCGCCGGCGGTGCGCCGCTGGGCCCGCCTGGCCGCCGACGCGCTCGGCCGGGCCAGGACCGAGATCGACGCGCTGAACGTCTTCCCCGTGGCCGACGGCGACACCGGCACCAACCTGCACCTGACCATGCTGTCCGCGGCCGAGGCCGTCGAGTCGCTGCCCGACGACGTGGACGCGGCCGTGGTGTGGCAGACGCTCTCGTACGGCGCGCTCGTCGGGGCCCGCGGCAACTCCGGCGTGATCGTCAGCCAGGCGTTACGCGGCCTCGCCGAGGTGCTGAAAGACGGCTCCGACCTGCGGGCGGGGCTGCTCAGGGCCGCCGTGCTGGCCAGGGAGGCGGTGGCCAGGCCGGTGGAGGGCACGGTGCTGAGCGTGCTGGAGTCCGCCGCGCGAGCCGTACAGGACGTGGACGGGGAGGATCTGCGGGAGGTGGCGCGGCAGGCGGCGGGCGAGGCCCGCGCCGCGCTGCGCCGCACGCCTGCCCAGCTGGACGTCCTGGCCCGCAGCGGCGTGGTGGACGCGGGCGGCGCGGGCGCGGCGATCGTGCTGGAGACGCTGGCCGCCGTGCTCACCGACTCCTACAGCGATCACTACGACGTGCCCGCGCCGACCTCGCGGGTCGCGCCGATGGCCGAGGTGGGGGCGGGGTACGAGGTGATGTACCTGCTGGACGCCGACGACGCCGCGGTGGCCGCGCTGCGGGAGGAGCTCGACGCCATGGGCGACTCGCTGGTCGTGGTCGGCGGTGGCGGGCTGTGGAACGTCCACGTCCACGTGGCCGAGGCCGGTCCCGCCGTCGAGGCCGGGGTGCGGGCCGGGCGGCCGCACCGGATCAGGATCACGTACCTGGCCGAGCGCACCCACCGCGGCAGCGCGGGCCGGGGCGTGGTGGCGGTGGCCGCGGGTGACGGGATCGCGGCGCTGTTCGAGGAGTGCGGCGCGGTCGTCGTACGGCGCGAGCCCGGCACCCGGCCCACCCTGCCCGCCATGCTGGCCGCGATCAGGCAGGCGGGCGGCGAGGTCGCGGTCCTGCCGAACGACGAGGGCGTCAGGTCGGTCGCCGCCGCGGCCGCCGAGATCGCCCGCGAGGACGGGGCCGTGGTCAGCGTGCTGCCGACGAAGGCGACCGTGCAGGGGCTGGCGGCGCTGGCCGTACACGATCCGCTGCGCCGCTTCGACGACGACGTGGTGGCGATGACGGACGCGGCGGGGCACACGCGGTACGGACATGTGACGGTGGCGGACCGGGAGGCGATGACGAGTGCGGGGCTGTGCCGCCCCGGGGACGTGCTCGGCATGATCGACGGGGACGTCGCGGTGATCGGCGGCTCGCTCGACCGCGTGGCCACCATGGTCGTGGACCGGATGGTGGCCGGGGGCGGCGAGCTGGTGACCCTGGTCACGGGCGCGCAGGCGCCTTCGGGGCTCACCGCGCGGCTGGAGGAGCAGCTGCGCGGTACGCGGCCCGACGTCGATCTGGTCGTGTACGACGGCGAGCAGGGCGGCTACCCGCTCCTGATCGGTGTGGAGTGATCTGACGTCGAGGCCGATGGACGGGATTCCTGTCGGGCCGACGCGGTAGAACTTAATGCCGTGAGCCGTTTCGACGAGCCTCTGACGAAGGCGCTCGACCCGAAGACCGCCAAGTTGCTGCACAGCGTGCTCGACCTGGAGACGGTCGGTGACCTGCTGCGTCACTATCCCCGGCGCTACGCCGAGCGCGGCGAGCTGACCACGCTCGACGCGCTCGAGGTCGACGAGCACGTCACCGTGGTCGGCGAGGTGACCAGGCTCATGCGCAAGCCCATGCGCAACCGCGGCGGCACCTGGCTGGAGGTCGAGGTCGTCGACGGAAACGGCAACAAGCTCTACCTGTCGTTCTTCGGCAAGGGCTCCCACGTGGCCGAGTCGCGGCTCAAGCCCGGGCAGCGGGGCATGTTCGCGGGCAAGGTGGGGCTGTTCGGCGCGCGGTCGAAGCCGCGCTGGCAGCTCACGCACCCGGAGTTCGAGCTGTTCGAGGAGAACGAGGCGAGCGCGGAGGAATTCGCGGCGGCGCCGGTGCCGATCTATCCGGCGGGCAAGGACGTCACGCCGTGGGCGATCAGGCGGGCGGTCGGCGTCGTGCTCGACACGCTGGGCCCGCTCGACGACCCGCTGCCCGCCGAGCTGCGGGCCCGCCACGGGCTGCAGGACCTGGGCGAGGCGCTGGAGGGCATCCACCGGCCGAAGGACTTCGCCGAGATGGGGCGGGCGCGCAAGCGGCTGAAGTTCGACGAGGCGTTCGTGCTGCAGGCCGTGCTGCTGCGGCGGCGCCGGGCCGCCACCGCGCTGCCCGCCAAGGCCAGGCCCAGGCGCGACGACGGCCTGCTGACCGACTTCGACGCGCGGCTGCCGTTCTCGCTGACGGAGGGGCAGGCGCAGGTCGGCGAGGAGATCGCCGCCGACCTCGCGCTGGAGCACCCCATGCACCGGCTGCTGCAGGGCGAGGTCGGCGCGGGCAAGACGGTGGTGGCGCTGCGGGCGATGCTCCAGGTGGTCGACGCGGGCGGCCAGGCGGCGCTGCTGGCCCCCACGGAGGTGCTGGCCCAGCAGCACCACCGCTCGATCACCGGCATGCTCGGGGATCTGGCGCAGGGGGGCATGTTCGGCGGCACGTCGGTCACGCTGCTGACCGGCTCCATGGGCGCCGCCGCCCGCCGGGCGGCCCTGCTGGACGCCGCCTCGGGCACGGCGGGGATCGTCGTGGGCACCCACGCGCTGCTGCAGGAGCACGTGCAGTTCGCCGACCTGGGGCTGGTCGTGGTGGACGAGCAGCACCGGTTCGGGGTGGAGCAGCGCGACGCCCTGCGCGAGAAGGCGGCCGGCGGGCGGCCGCACGTCCTGGTCATGACGGCCACGCCGATCCCGCGCACGGTCGCCATGACCGTCTTCGGCGACCTGGAGGTCTCGACGCTGTCCCAGCTCCCGTCGGGCCGGGCCCCCATCACCACGCACGTCGTCCCGGCCGCCGAGAAGCCCCACTACCTCGAACGCACCTGGCAGCGGGTGCGGGAGGAGGTGGCGCTGGGGCGGCAGGCGTACATCGTGTGCCCGCGCATCGGCGACCTGGAGGGCGACGAGGGCGACCTGGCGGCCGCCGCCGGCGACGACGACCGCCGCCCGCCGCTGGCGGTCCTCGACGTGGCCGAGCTGCTGAAGAGCGGGCCTTTCCACGACCTGCGGGTCGGCACGCTCCACGGCAAGCTCCCGCCGGAGGAGAAGGACGCGATCATGCGCTCCTTCACGCGGGGCGAGCTCGACGTCCTGGTGGCCACCACCGTCATCGAGGTCGGGGTCGACGTCCCCAACTCCTCCGTCATGATCATCATGGACGCCGACCGCTTCGGCGTCTCGCAGCTCCACCAGCTCCGCGGCCGCGTCGGCCGCGGCGGCCTCCCGGGGCTGTGCCTCCTGGTCTCCGACTTCGCCGAGGGCACGCCGGCCCGCGGCCGCCTCGACGCGGTGGCCGCCACCCTGGACGGCTTCGAGCTGTCGCGCGTGGACCTGGAGCAACGGCGGGAGGGTGACGTCCTGGGGGCGGCGCAGTCGGGCAAGCGGTCGTCGCTGAAGCTGCTGCAGCTCCTGCGGGACGAGGACGTGATCGCCACGGCCCGCGACGAGGCCGCCGCGCTGCTGGCGGAGGATCCGGACCTGACGTCCTACGAGGGTTTGCGGGCGGAGATCGCCCGCCTGCTGGCGGACGAACGCGCGGAGTACCTGGAGAAGACCTGACCCGTGTGGCGGGGCCGCCCGGCGTCCGGCGCTTACGGCCGCCCGGGGGCATGCGGCGGTTGCGGTCGTCCGATGGCGCGCTGGGATTTCGGGCGCCGGTGCGGCGGGACGGCGTGCGGCGGTGCTCGGCGCGATGCGGGCAGTGGGCCGGGTGGCGGCGTGCGGTGCTTCGGCTGCGCGGTCGCGGGGCGCGTCGGCGGAGGTGGCAGCCGTCCGGCCGGTCAGAAGTGGAAAAGCCCAGCCGCGGGGACGGCCTCCCCCCGAATGCCGTCCCCGGCTGGGCCCACCCTCGGGTCAGGTGCCGAGGGAACCGGCGTGCGGAAGGGCTCACGATCACGCCGGTCGGCCTTCATGTGGGTCACCTTGAAGGCCGCAGAACTCATCATGCGGGCCCGTCGCGCCGATGTGAATCACCCTTGCGCACTCGAGGCAGACACTTGTCCACTCTTGACCTGCGCGAACATGCGGAACAATGGGTCACATGACGCGGATCATCGCAGGCAGCGCGGGTGGCAGGCGGTTGGCGGTGCCGCCGGGGCGGGGGACGAGACCGACCAGCGACAGAGCCAGAGAAGGGATCTTCTTGACGCTCGACTCGCTGTACGGCCTCGCCGGCGCCCGCCTGCTCGACCTGTACGCCGGGTCCGGGGCGATCGGCCTGGAGGCGCTGTCCAGGGGCGCCAAGGAGGCCGTCCTGGTGGAGTCCGACCCCAGGGCCGTCAGGACGATCAAGGCGAACGTGCAGTCGCTCGGCCTCGACGGCGCCACGGTGATCGCGGACAAGGTCGAGCGCATGCTCGGCAAGCCGCCCGCCGAGCCGTACGACATCGTCTTCGCCGACCCGCCCTACGCCGTGTCCGACGAGGAGGTCCAGCGGACGCTGGAGTCGCTGCGCGACAACGGCTGGCTGCTGGATGAGGCGTTGGTGGCATTCGAGAGGGAAAGCAGGGGAAAGGCACTGATGTGGCCGGAAGGCTACGTTGAGGAGAGGGTCCGTCGTTATGGCGAAGCGTCCGTTTGGTACGGTCGCGCCGCCGGGAACCCGTAAACCTGGGAGGCGTCTTGCGCCGCGTAGTCTGCCCGGGGTCGTTCGACCCCATCACGAATGGCCACCTCGACATCATCGGCCGGTCCGCCCGGCTCTATGACGAGGTGACCGTGGCAGTCCTCATCAACGTCGAGAAAAGCAGCCTGTTCACGGTGGACGAACGAATTGAGATCCTGCAGACCGTGACCAAGGAATATCCCAACGTCAAGGTGCGGAAATTCCACGGACTGCTGGTCGACTTCTGCAGGCAGAACGACATCCCCGCCATCGTCAAAGGCATCAGGGTGGTCAGCGACTTCGACTACGAGTTGCAGATGGCGCAACTCAACTACCGCCTGTCGGGGGTCGAGACGCTGTTCATGCCGACCAACCCCGAATACTCGTTCCTGTCCTCCAGCAGGGTGAAGGAGATCGCCAGGTATGGTGGCGACGTCTCGGGGCTCGTACCCGATCTGGTGCACAAGCTGCTCATCGAGCGGCTCAGGGGCTGAGCGCGACCTGCTATCCTTTCATTTCGGCCTTGTACGACGGCGATCGTCTCGCCATGCCTAGCGAGAGCAGGATGACTCAGCACCTCGACCCCCGCTCCCCGTGGGTGATCTCCACTCATGACCTCGGAAAGCGGCCGGGCACGATGCGGCAGATGACTCTGACCCTCCCGGCACCGGCGGACCTCGGCGTCGACATGATCGGTGTCCCCAAAGACGCCGAAGTCGAGCTGGACCTCCGGCTCGAAGCAGTGATGGAAGGCGTGCTCGTGTCGGGCACGGCGCAGGCCCCGCTCGCCGGGGAGTGCGCTCGCTGTCTCGACCCCGTCACCTCGGACCTCGAGGTCGACCTGCAGGAGCTGTTCTTCTACTCCGACGAGGACGCCTCGGAGGAGGACTCGCTGCTCGACGGCGAGCTGCTCGACCTCGAGCCGACGTTCCGCGACGCGGTGGTGCTCGCACTGCCGTTGAGCCCCGTCTGCCGTGAGGACTGCGAGGGGCTCTGCACGGAGTGCGGGATCAAGCTGGCCGAGGCCGGCGAGGATCACCGGCACGAGAAGATCGATGCCCGCTGGGCGTCGTTGCAAGGTCTGATTACCGACAAAGATAACGATCAGGAGAAGTGACGTGGCCGTCCCGAAGCGAAAGATGTCGCGGAGTAACACCCGCCACCGTCGCTCCCAGTGGAAGACGACTGCTGTCGCCCTGGTGAGCTGCCCGCAGTGCCGTTCGCCCAAGCAGCCGCACATCGCGTGCCCCACCTGCGGCACCTACAACCGTCGTCAGGTCATCGAGCCGTCCGCCTGATCCGTCAGCAGTTGACGTGATGCCGACCGGGTGCGATGGTGCCTCGGTCGGCGTTACCGTTTCAGACGCGTGCGGCGGCGGTTCGCCCGCGGCCGTGGTGGACGCCGGGGCTACGCGTTACCCCGACGCCCACCACGTTTTCGGGCATCTTCCGCAGTCGGCGCACCATGCGAAGATGTCCGAGGAGGAAGCACGTGGGCACAGGTCCTAAGCCGGTGGCCGTAGAGGTCGCCCGAGACGAGCTGGAGCGGGTCCTGGCGGTCGGCCTCGACCCCGACATCCTGGAGCGGGCGCTGACGCACCGCTCCTACGCGTACGAGAACGGCGGCCTGCCCACCAACGAGCGCCTGGAGTTCCTGGGTGACTCGGTGCTGGGCCTGGTGGTCACCGACACCCTCTACCGCAACCACCCCGACCTGCCCGAGGGCCAGCTGGCGAAGCTGCGTGCCGCGGTGGTCAACATGCGCGCGCTGGCCGACGTGGCCCGCAACCTGGGCCTGGGCCGGTTCCTGCGGCTCGGCAGGGGCGAGGAGGGCACCGGTGGGCGCGACAAGTCGTCCATCCTGGCCGACACCCTCGAGGCGCTGATCGGCGCGGTCTACGTCGACAAGGGGCTCGACGAGGCGTTCCGGGTGGTGCACCTGCTGTTCGACCCGCTGATCGTCCGCTCGGCCTCGCTCGGCGCCGGGCTCGACTGGAAGACCTCCCTGCAGGAGCTGACGGCCTCCGAGGCGCTCGGCGTGCCCGAATACCACGTCGAGGAGAGCGGCCCCGACCACGCCAAGTCGTTCACGGCCATGGTGCGGGTCGGCGGCGAGTCCTACGGTTCGGGCACCGGGCGCAGCAAGAAGGAGGCCGAGCAGCAGGCGGCCGAGGCGGCCTGGACCCGGATCAGGGCCCGGCGCGAGCAGCGCGAGAGCCAGCCCGCGGGCTGAACGGCCGCCCGGGCCGAGCCACACGAAAGGGTCTGAGGTGCCTGAGCTACCGGAGGTCGAGGTCGTCAGGCGCGGCCTCGCGCAGTGGGTCATCGGGCGCGAGATCGCCTCGGCGGAGGTGCTGCATCCCCGCGCCATCAGGCGGCACGCGCCCGGAGCCGACGAGTTCACCGCGCGCCTCAAGGGCCGCACGGTGCTGTCGGCAGAGCGGCGCGGCAAATACCTGTGGCTGCCGCTGTCGGGCGCCGAGGAGGCGCTCCTGGCCCACCTGGGGATGAGCGGCCAGCTGCTGGTCGTCGAGCCCGACTCGCCGCTGGAGAAGCACCTGCGGGTACGCGTCCGCTTCGAGGACGGCGGCCCCGACCTGCGCTTCGTCGACCAGCGGACGTTCGGCCACGTGATGCTGACCGGCCTGGCCGCGGGCGTCCCCGAGCCGATCGCCCACATCGCCCCCGACCCGTTCGAGCCGGGGTTCGACGACGCGGAGTTCGCCCGCCGGCTCAGGGCCAGGCACACGGAGGTCAAGCGCGCGCTGCTCGACCAGTCGCTGATCAGCGGCGTCGGCAACATCTACGCCGACGAGGCCCTGTGGATCGCCCGGCTGCACTGGGCCCGGCAGACGCAGACGCTCACCCGCCCCAAGATCGCCGAGCTGCTGGCGGGGGTCCGCGCCGTCATGTCCTCCGCGCTGCAGCAGGGCGGCACCTCGTTCGACAGCCTCTACGTCAACGTCAACGGCGAGAGCGGCTACTTCGAGCGCTCGCTGGAGGTCTACGGCCGGCGCGACCTGCCCTGCTCCCGCTGCGGCACCGCGATCAGGCGCGAGCCGTTCATGAACCGCTCGTCCTACTCCTGCCCCAGATGCCAGCGACGGCCGCGGTGAGAACGGCGAGCCCGCAGCCCAGCCACATCACCGCTGAGATCGAGACCCCGTCCACGACCCGGCCGCCGGCGAACGCGCCGAGCGCGATGGAGACGTTGAAGGCGCCGACGAAGAGCGCCGTGCCGAGCTCCCCGCCGCCCGAGCGCATGATCCACAGCTGCAGGGTCACCCCGACGCCCCCGTAGCCGAAGCCCCACACCAGCAGCACGACCAGCGGCAGGCCGATCGCGGCCAGGGCCGCCGTGGCCAGCGCGATGAGAGCGGCCAGAGCGATCAGGACCGGCTTGGGGTTCCTGGCCGCCCACGCCCCGGCGGCGAAGTTGCCCGCCACGCCCGCGGCGCCGTACAGGAGCAGGATCGTGCTGACGAGGGCGGGGCCGGCGTGCGAGACCTGCTCCAGGAACGGCCGGACATAGGTGTAGGCGGCGAAGTGGCCGGACACGACGAGCACGGTCATGACGAGGACGGTCTTGAGCGGCCCCGAGAGCCATCCGTGCCGGGATCCCGGAGTCCGGGCAAGGGCCTCGCCCGGAAGGGGCGGCAGGGTCGCGTACAGGACGACGACCAGGACCAGCGCCACCACCCCCATCGCGACGAACGCGCTGCGCCACCCCGCGAACGACGACACGAACGTCGCCGCGGGCACCCCCAGCACCGACGCCACGGACACCCCGGCCAGGATGATCGACGTGGCCCGCCCGACGGACCGTTCCGGCACCAGCCGTGTCCCGAGGCTGGCCGCGAACGCCCAGAACCCGCCGATGCTCACCCCGGTCAGCACCCGGGCGGCCAGGATGACGGGGTAGCTCGGCGCGAACGCGCCCACCAGGTTGGCCACCGCCAGCAGCGCCATCAGCCCGATCAGGATCACCCGCCGGTCGAGCCGGCGGGCGGTGAGCGCCAGCACCGGCGCGGACACGGCGGCGACCAGCCCCGGGGCCGACATCATCAGCCCGGCCGTCCCGTCGGACACCTCAAGGGTGTCGGCGATCGAGGTCAGCAGGCCGACGGGCAGCATCTCGCTGGTCACGATGGTGAAGGTGCCCACCGCCACCGACGACACGGCGAGCCAGCGCGCCCGGGTGGCGGGGGAGACATCGGTAATGGTCATGCCCCTCAGCCTCGGGTTCGGCGGCGGGCGGGAACAATGACGAAGTCCGAAGGCTTGGTTTAGGCAGGCTAAGCGATCCGAGGGGATGAGCATGGAGTTCAGGGAGCTGGAGTGCTTCGTGGTGCTCAGCGAGGAGCTGCACTTCGCGCGTACGGCCGAGCGCCTCTACCTGTCGCCCGGCAGGGTGAGCCAGCTCATGCGCTCGCTGGAGACCAGGATCGGCGGCAGGCTCTTCGAGCGCACCAGCCGCAGGGTGCGCCTCACGCCCCTGGGCGAGCGCTTCCTGGCCGACCTGCGCCCCTCCTACGAGGGCCTGGCCAACGCGGTGCACCGGGCCAAGGCGGCCGCCCGCGAGGTGACAGGTGAGCTCAGAGTCGGCTTCCTGGCCACGCCCACGGAGGTCGTCACCGGCAGCGTGCGGGCCTTCGAGCGCCGGTATCCGGAGTGCGCGGTGGAGCTGGTCGAGATCCCGCTCTCGGACCCCTTCGGCAAGCTGCGGGCCGGGCAGGTGGATCTCACGTTCACGCTGCTGCCGGTGAACGAGCCGGACCTGGCGACCGGCGAAGGGTTGAACGAGGTCTCCTACCAGCTGGGCGTCTCCACCCGCCATCCGCTGGCCGCCCGCACCGGCATCGCCGCGGAGGAGCTGGCGGACGTGCCCCTGATCGGCCTGGACGGCCCCGCCCCGCGTGTCTACCGCGAGTTGATCGCACCGTCCGTAACCCCTTCCGGACGCCCGATTCCCCGGGCCGGCACCGTCGCCACCAGCCAGGAGGGCCTGACCCAGGTGGCGCTCGACCGGGGTGGCATGCTGTTCTGCACGCCGACGGCGGCCCACCACCGGCGGCCCGACGTGAGCTTCGTCCCCGTCGCCGGGCTGAGCCCGTCGATCATGGGCCTGGCCTGGGTGAAGGCGGCCGAGACCGCGGCCGTGCTGGCGTTCGAGGAGGCGGCCGCCGGGCACGCACACCGGGTGGAGCCCCTTGTGGCCTGACGGGAGATGAAATGCAGGAAAACAATGACAACTCACGGCTGACCGCCTGGGTACGGGGCAGGGTCCAAGGTGTGGGGTTCCGCTGGTGGACCCGGGCGCGCGCACTGGAGCTGGGGCTCGTGGGGTGGGCACGCAACACCGAGGACGGACGGGTGGAGGTGGTCGCGGAGGGCCCGCGCGAGGCGTGCGTCAAGCTGCTGGCGCTGCTCAGAGGTTGCGACACGCCGGGCAGGGTCGATGGAGTAGTGGAACGTTGGAGTGAACCCCGAGGTAGTTTGGGCGGGTTTGTGGAGCGGTAGCGACTTCCGTTAAACCGCCCAAATAGGGTATAGTTGTATGTCGGGAGTGCCCATCAGTAGGGCTCAGCGGTTCGTTCGACTTGACCGCCCACACTGCCGGTGCGACTCTTGTTAGGTACCACGCGCACCCCTCCCGCGGAATAGAAGTGCGCGAACCAGTCTGGTCACTCAGCGTGGAGGACCCTTTACCATGGCGAAGGCTCTACTCGGCCACGTCGGCGGTCCTGACCCTCGAATGGTCTCGGAGATGCGCCGCCTGCAGCAGCGTATCCGGGATCTGGAGGCAGAACTCATCCGACTTCAGGCCACCAATGACGCTCTTGCGGCGCAAACCCGCGATGAGGCGCTAAGCCGCATGCAAGAGCGCGAGCCGGCACTCACCTGAGAGTGATCGGAGCGCAAGACCCCAGGGACGTCTCGGAGAGGCGTCCCTTGTTATTTGCGCAGATTCGGAAAGCTTCCTTTGCCCAGGCCGGGCCTGCCCGGACGGTACCGGCCCGCGTGGGGCAGTGAGGACCAGTAGGCTTTCCGGAGTCCGCATCAGGCAGAAGGGGGCCGCGCTTGTATTTGAAGACCCTCACCCTGCGCGGCTTCAAGTCTTTCGCCTCGGCGACCGCCCTGCGTCTCGAGCCGGGCATCACCTGCGTCGTCGGCCCCAACGGCTCCGGCAAGTCCAACGTCGTCGACGCCCTCGCCTGGGTCATGGGCGAGCACAGCGCCAAGTCGCTGCGCGGCGGCAAGATGGAGGATGTCATCTTCGCCGGCACCTCCTCCAGGCCGCCGCTCGGGCGCGCCGAGGTGACGCTGACCATCGACAACTCCGACGGCGCGCTGCCGATCGACTACACCGAGGTCACGATCAGCCGGCTGATGTTCAGGTCGGGGCAGAGCGAATACGCGATCAACGGCGACACCTGCCGCCTGCTCGACATCCAGGAGCTGCTGTCCGACTCCGGCATCGGCCGCGAGATGCACGTGATCGTCGGCCAGGGCCAGCTCGACGCCGTCCTGCACGCGGGCCCCGAGGACCGGCGGGCGTTCATCGAAGAGGCCGCCGGCGTGCTCAAGCACCGCAAGCGCAAGGAAAAGGCGCTGCGCAAGCTCGACTCCATGCAGGCCAACCTGACCCGCGTGCAAGACCTCACCACCGAGCTGCGCCGCCAGCTCAAGCCGCTGGGCCGGCAGGCGGAGATCGCCCGCAAGGCCGCCGTCATCCAGGCCGACCTGCGTGACGCCCGGCTGCGGCTGCTGGCCGACGACGTGTGCATCCTGCGTACGACGCTGGAGCGCGAGGCCGCCGACGAGGCCGCCATCACGGCCAGGCGCAACCAGGTCGAGACCGAGCTGGCCGAGGGCCAGCAGCGCGAGGCGGCCCTGGAGGCGGCCGAGGCCGAGACGCAGCCGCGGCTGAGCGCCGCGCAGGAGACGTATTTCCGGCTCTCGTCGCTGCGCGAGCGCATCACCGGCCTGGCGCAGCTCGCCGCCGAGCGCCACCGGCACGCGCTCGACGCCGCCGCCATCGAGCGCCGCGGCCGCGACCCCGAGGACCTCGAGCGCGAGGCGGCCGAGGTGCGCGAGCGGGAGCTGATCCTCAGGGCCGAGCTGGAGCAGGCGCAGGAGCTGCTGGAGGAGGCCGTCCAGCGGCGGGCCGAGGCCGAGGCCGGGCTGAGCGCCGAGGAGCACCGCCTCGCCCTGGCCGCCCGGGCCGCCGCCGACCGCCGCGAAGGGCTGGCCAGGCTGCGCGGCCAGGTCGATTCCGTACGGAGCCGGACGCGGGCCGCCGAGGACGAGATCGGGCGGCTCCAGCAGTCCGTGGCCGACGCGGCCGGGCGCGAGCGGCGGGCCAGGGAGGACCTGGAGGCGCAGCGGCTGGAGGAGCCCGCGGTCGATCCCGCGCTCGCCGAGGAGCTGGCCACGGCGCAGGCGCTGGTGGAGGAGGCCAGGGCGGTCGCCGACGAGGCGCGGGCGGCGGCCGAGGAGGCCAAGTCGGGCCTCGACGCGCCGCGCGCCGCCCTGCAGGCCGCCAAGTCCGGGATGACCAGCGCGCGCGCCGCCGACCAGGAGGCCCAGCGGTCCGTGGCCGCGCTCATCGCCCGCCGGGACGCCCTGGAGCTGGGGCTCGCCAAGGGCGACGGCGGCGCGGCCCTGCTGGACGCGGATCTGGCCGGGGTGCTGGGGCCGCTGGCCGCCTCGATGCAGGTCACGCCCGGCGCCGAGCCGGCGGTGGCGGCCGTGCTGGGCCCGGTCGCCGAGGCCATCGCGGTCAAGACCCTCGACACGGCCGTCGAGGCCCTTGAGCTGCTGCGCGCCCAGGGCACGGGCCAGGCGACCCTCCTGGTCGGAGCCGAGGACGACAGAGCCCGGCGCGCCCGTACGGCGGCTCCAGAGGGCGGTCAGTGGGCCGCCGACCTCGTCGCGGTCCCCGACCACCTGCGGGCCGCCCTCGACCACGTCCTCGCGGACGTCGTGGTGGTGGCGGACCTCGAAGCCGCCCGTGCGGTCGTCGAGGCCCACCCCGGGCTCAGGGCGGTCACGAAGGCGGGCGACCTGCTGAGCGTCCACCTGGCCGGCGGCGGCTCCGAGGGCGGCACCTCCGTGCTGCAGGTGCGGGCCGCGTTCGACGAGGCCGTCAGGGACCTGGAGGAGGCCGAGAGCCGGGCGGAGGAGACGGCCGTCGCCCTCGACCAGGCGGTCGAGCAGGAGCAGACGGCCCAGACGGCGCTGGAGGCCGCCCAGGCGAAGGTCAACGAGGCCCAGACCGCCGTCACCACCGCCCAGGCGGGCGTCAGCGCCGCCCAGGGGGCCCTCGACCAGGTCAGGGGCCGTCAGCGGGAGGCCGACCAGCGCAACGCCGCCGCCGCCAAGCGCCTGGCCCAGCTGGAGGCCGCCGCCAACGCCGCCCACGACGAGGCCGAGCGCCTGGCCGTGAGCGTCACCAAGGCGGAGGAGGCCCGCGCCGAAGGGCTGGAGGAGCTGGCCGAGCTGGAGATCCGCCTGGCCGAGGCCGAATACGCGCAGGAGCTGGAGTCCGAGCCCACCACCGACCTCCGCGACGATCTGGCCGGCGCCTGCGAGGCCGCCAGGCAGCGCGAGATGGACACCCGGCTCCAGGTCCGCACGGCCGAGGAGCGGGTCAAGGGCATCGAGGGCCGCGCCGACGGGCTGGTCCGGGCCGCCCAGCGCGAGCGCCAGGACCGCGCCCAGGCCGCCGCCCAGCGCGCCCGGCGCCGGCAGCAGGCCGCCGTGGCCGAGGCCGTCAGCAAGGGCGCCAAGCAGGTGCTCGGTGCGCTCGAGTCCTCCGTCCGGCTCGCGTCGAGGGAGCGCGACGAGGCCGACCTCGCCCGGGTCGCCGTCGACGCCGAGCTCAAGCAGGTACGCCTGCGCGTCCGCGAGCTCGGCCAGGAGCTGGACAAGCTGGTCAACCGCGTGCACGGCAGCGAGGTCGCCCGCACCGAGCAGCGGCTGCGGCTGGAGCAGATGGAGCAGCGGGCGCTGGAGGAGTTCGGGGTCGAGATGGAGGCCCTGATCTCCGAGTACGGGCCCGAGGTCCCGGTCCCGGGCGACCCGCCCGTGCCGTACGTGCGGGAGGAGCAGGAGAAGCGGGCCAGGGCCGCCGAGCGGCAGATGAACCAGCTCGGCAAGGTCAACCCCCTCGCCCTGGAGGAGTTCGCGGCGCTGGAGGAGCGGCACGCCTTCCTCACCTCGCAGCTGGAGGACCTCAAGAAGACCAGGCGCGACCTGCTGACCGTGGTCAAGGAGGTCGACGACCGGGTCGAGCAGATGTTCGCCTCGGCGTACGAGGACGTGGCCCGGGAGTTCGAGCAGATCTTCACCAGGGTGTTCCCGGGCGGCGAGGGACGGCTGGTGCTGACCGAGCCGGCCGACATGCTGACCACCGGCATCGAGGTCGAGGCCAGGCCGCCGGGCAAGAAGGTCAAGCGGCTGTCGCTGCTGTCGGGCGGGGAGCGGTCGCTGACCGCCGTGGCGTTCCTGATCTCCATCTTCAAGGCGCGGCCCTCGCCGTTCTACGTGATGGACGAGGTCGAGGCGGCGCTCGACGACACGAACACGCAGCGGCTGCTGACGCTGTTCGAGGAGCTGCGGCAGAGCTCGCAGCTGATCGTCATCACCCACAACAAGCGCACGATGGAGATCGCCGACGCGCTCTACGGCGTCTCGATGCGCGGGGACGGCGTGACGCAGGTCGTCAGCCAGCGGCTGCGCGAACGCGAGCCGGCCTGACAGCACGGCGGGGCGAGGCTGCCCACCACGTGGCGGCGCGCCGGACAGCCGGTCTGAGGGCGTGAGTTGGGCCTGATCGGTGGTGCCTTGGGCATGACCATGCCGGTCGATCTGGAAAACTGACATCTTGTGGATGGTTACCTCGGCGTCATAGTGATCGTGGCCGTCGTCGCCCTGCTGGCGGCCGGCGGCCTTCTGCTGTACTTCAAGCCGGGCCGCAAGGCGGCCCCGCCGGTCAAACCGCCGGAGACCCCCGTGCTCCCCGAGCAGGAGGAGCGGCCCGCGGGAGTGGCGGGCGAGGAGGGCGAGGGCGCGACCACCACGCTGCCGCCGCCGGTCAAGCCCGCCGAGCCGGCCGTCGTCGTGCCTGAGATCGAGGTGCCGCCGCCGTCCGCGGGCCGGATGGTGCGGCTGCGCTCGCGGCTGGCGCGCTCGCAGAGCGCCCTCGGGCGCGGCCTGCTGGAGCTGCTCTCCCGCGACCGCCTCGACGACGACGTCTGGGACGAGGTCGAGGAGAAGCTGATCACCGCCGACGTCGGCGTCGCGCCGACCCGCGTGATCGTCGACGACCTGCGCACCAAGGTCAAGGTGCTGGGCAGCCGCACCCCCGAGGAGCTGCGCGGTCTGCTGCGCGAGGAGCTGCTGGCCCAGATCAACCCCGACCTCGACCGCACGCTCCACATCCAGAAGCACGGCGAGCGGCCCGCGGTGGCCCTCGTCGTGGGCGTCAACGGCACCGGCAAGACCACCACCACCGGCAAGCTCGCCCGCTCGCTAGTCGGCGACGGGAAGAAGGTCGTGCTCGGCGCGGCCGACACGTTCCGCGCGGCCGCCGCCGACCAGCTCCAGACCTGGGGCGAGCGGGTGGGCGCCGACGTGGTGCGCGGCCCGGAGGGCGGCGACCCGGCCTCCGTGGCGTTCGACGCCGTCGCCAGGGGGATCGAGGAGAAGGTCGACGTGGTCATCGTCGACACCGCGGGCCGCCTCCACACCAAGACCGGCCTCATGGACGAGCTGGGCAAGGTCAAGCGGGTCATCGAGAAGAAGGCCACGGTCGACGAGGTGCTCCTCGTCCTCGACGCCACCACGGGCCAGAACGGCATGCGCCAGGCCCAGGTGTTCGCCGAGGTGGTCAACATCACAGGCATCGCGCTGACCAAGCTCGACGGCACGGCCAAGGGCGGCATCGTGATCTCCGTGCAGCGGGAGCTGGGCGTGCCGGTCAAGCTCGCGGGGCTGGGCGAGGGGCCCGACGATCTGGCGCCGTTCGATCCCGAGGTGTTCGTGGACGCCATCCTGGGAGACTGACGCGATTCCGGGCGCGCGGTAATTGTCCAAGGAATAGCCATTACCAGATAAACAATTGTTCGAAGGCTTTTCCTTGTGCTGACATGTAGCGGTCATCAATGATCGCTCGTTCCGCGCAAAGGGGCGCCATGAAGAAGATCGTCGTTCATCGGCCAGGAACCGTGAAGCCGACCGCCGCGGCCGCGCCGAGGCACAGCGCCTGAGCCGCCCGGCCGGCGTCTCGTGGGGCGCCGGCCAGCACGGAAAGGCCTTTCGTGGACACGATCTTCCTTGACGCCGACCGCCGGATCGGCGGCCCCTACACTTTCGCGGCCGGGCTCCTCGGCCACCTCGTCCCCCGGGCGCTGGAGCGCCGGCCCGAACTGGTCGCCGCGCACGACATCGAGATCCGCGCCGCCGCGCCGCGATTACGCGAGACCGTCCCCGAGCGCAGGACCTCGCTGGCCGGCCGCCTGCCCAGGGGGCAGCGCATCCTCGTGCCCGGCGCCCGGCGCAGCCTCAGGATCGCGAACGGGCTGGCCGAGTTCGTCCGCGACCACCTGCGCGACACGGGCCCGCTCGCGCTCACCGTGACGAACCTGGGCACAGCTGACCACACCGACACCGAGCTGGTGGCCGTGCTGCGGCGCAGGCTCGACCCGGAGCTGCTGCGCATCGACGAGGGCCCGTCGGCCCCGGGCACCGGACCGCTGTGCGCGGACTTCGACCGTTACCGCGACGAGGGCTTCCACCACGCCATGGCCGAGTCGGGGCTGGCCGTGCTGCGCGGGATGGCGTACGAGGACGACCCGGAGGGCTGGCAGCACCTCCTGCAGCGCGTCGCCAGCGCCCTGGAGGCCATCGAGCGCGAGGACGAGGCCCGCGAGCTCTACGACCGGGCCAGGCGGGTGAGCACCGACCCCAAGCACCGCGCCACCGTCGCGTACGCCACCGCCATGATCCTCGTACGCCACCACGACCCCGCCCGGCGCGACCCCGAGCAGGCCCTGGCCTGGATCAACGAGGCGATCACGATCACGTCGCTGCTGCCGGACCGCCGCGAGCGGGCCTTCCACCTCGGGTTCGACCTCAACGGCAAGGCCCTGGTCGAGGTGCGCAGGGGCCGTCACGAGGCGGCCATGGAGCTCGTGCAGCAGGCCGTCGACCTGGCGGAGGCGGAGCTGGCCGGCGAGCACCCGATCCACCGGCTCGTGCTCCACGCCAACAGGGCGCAGCTGCTGGCCATGGCAGGCCGGACGGAGGAGGCGCTGGCCGACTACAGGCGGGCCGTGGAGGCCGATCCCGGCTATCCCGACTACTACCTCGAACGCGGCAACCTGCTGCACCGGCTCGGCCGGTCGGAGGAGGCGCTGGCCGACTACGAGGCGGTCATGCGGCTCAGCCCGCCCTTCCCAGAGGCGTACTACAACCGCGCCGAGATCCGGTTCGCGGCGGGCGACCTCGACGGGGCCCGCGCCGACCTGGACCATACGTTGGAGCTCGACCCCGAGTTCGCGCCCGCGTACGTGAACCGCAGCGGGATCGGCGTGGCCATGGGAGACCACGCGAGGGCCAGGGAGGACGTGGTGCGCGGGCTGGGGCTGACGCCCCGCGACCCCCACCTGCTGTGCGTGCTCGGGCAGGTGGAGCTGGCCGAGGGCAGGCGTCCGGAGGCGCGGACCGCGTTCGACGGGGCGCTGGAGGCCGACCCCGACCTGGTGGCGGCCTGGGCGGGCCGGGCCGAGCTGGCCTTCGAGAGCGGTGAGCACGAGGCGGCGCTGGCCGACCTGACCCACGCGCTCAAGCTGGCGGAGACGGCCGAGCTGCTGTTCAACAGGGCCGTGGTCCACCGGGCCGCGGGGCTGGCGGACAAGGCCAGGGACGACCTGCTCAGAGCCGCGGAGCTGGCTCCCGGCGACGAGGAGGTCAGGCGGGCGCTGGCCGAAGGGTGATCGCCGCGGTGGGTCAGGCTCGCGGGTCCACGGGGTGCGAACGCGGCCGGATCGGAACCACGAGAGGCGTCCCCGCCACCGGATCCTCGATGACCTTGGCGTCCAGCTCGAACACCTCGCCCAGCAGGTCCTCGGTCAGCACCTCGTGCGGGGTGCCCGCGGCGACCACCCGCCCGGCGCGCATGGCCACCAGCCGGTCGGCGTAGCGGGCGGCCAGGTTGAGGTCGTGCAGGACCATGACGACCGTGCGGCCCGCCTCCTGGTGCAGGTGCCGGACGAGCTCCAGCACCTCCACCTGGTGCGCCAGGTCCAGGAACGTGGTCGGCTCGTCGAGCAGCAGCAGGTCCGTGCCCTGGGCCAGGGCCATGGAGATCCAGGCCCGCTGCCGCTGCCCGCCCGACAGCTCGTCCAGCGGCCGTTCCGCCAGGTCGGCCAGGCCCGTCATGTCCAGGGCGGCGGCGACGGCGCCCTCGTCGTCCGAGGACCACTGCCGGTACCACGTCTGGTGCGGGTGCCTGCCCCTGGCCACCAGGTCGGCCACGGTCAGCCCTTCGGGGGCGCTGGGCGCCTGGGGGAGCACGCCGAGGATCTTGGCCACCTCGCGGGTGGGGATCTTGTCGATGCGCTTGCCGTCCAGCAGCACCTCGCCGCCCTGCGGCTTGAGCAGGCGGCCGAGCGCGCGCAGCAGCGTGGACTTGCCGCAGCCGTTCGGACCGATGATGGTGGTCACCGTGCCCGCCTCGATGCCGAGGTCGAGCCCGTCGACCACCAGGCGTTCGCCGTACCCGAGCTTGACGCCGGCGGCCTGCAGCCTCATTTGCGTGACCTCCAGATCAGGTGGATCAGGTAAGGGGCGCCCAGCACGGCCGTCACGATGCCGACCGGCAGCTCCAGCGGGGAGAACGCGGTCCTGGCGATCAGGTCGGCGGCGGTGGTGAGCACGGCGCCCACGACCGCCGAGCAGAGCAGCGGCGGCCGGGCGGAGCGGGTGAGCCTGAGCGCGATCTGCGGCGAGGCCAGGGCCACGAACGCGATCGGGCCGGCGGAGGCGGTGGCCACGGCGGCCAGCAGCACGGCCGCCAGGATCATCAGGGCGCGGGCCAGGTTGGTGCGGACGCCGAGCGCGGTCACCGTGTCGTCGCCGAAGCGCAGGGCGTCGAGGGAACGGGTGCCGAGCAGGGTCAGCGGCACCAGTACGGCCAGGGCCAGCGCGGTGGGCAGCACGTGCTCCCAGCCGCGGCCGTTGAGCGAGCCGCTGATCCAGACCATGGCGCGGCCGGTGTCGTTGACGTCGCCGACGGTCAGGAGCCAGAACTTGATGTTCGTGAACACGGCGGCCACGCCGATGCCGACCAGGACCAGCCGGTAGCCGTCCAGGCCGCGCCGCCAGGCCAGCCCGTACACGACGGCCGCGCCGATCAGGCCGCCGAGCAGGGCCAGCGCGGGGATGCCGACGGTGGCCAGCAGGCCGCTGGTGCCGCCGTACGCGCTGCCGCTGGCCACGACGCCGGCCACGACCGTGACCGAGGCCCCGGTGGTGACGCCGAGGATCTCGGGGCTGGCCAGCGGGTTGCGCGCGATGGACTGGATGATCGCGCCGGACAGCGCGAGCGCCGCACCGACGAGGGCGCCGGTGAGGGCGCGCGGCAGGCGCAGCTCCATGATGACGAAGTGGGCGGCGCTGTTGACGTCGAACGTGCCGGAGATCACTTCCGGCAGCGTCATCCGGATCTCGCCGATGCGCATGTTCATGGCCATGAGCAGGACGATCAGGGCCAGGCCGATCAGGGAGACGGCGACGCCGCGCAGCCGTACCCGCCAGGACACGGCGCCGACGCGCAGGGAGAGAGCGGTCATCACAGTCGCACTGGCTTCCTGCGCCTGACGAGCGCGACGAAGAACGGCGCGCCGAGCAGCGCGAGCACCACGCCCACCTCCAGCTCTCCCGGCGGGGCCACCACCCGGCCGATCACGTCGGCCAGCAGCAGCAGCGCCGCGCCGATCAGCCCCGAGAACGGCAGCAGCCACCGGTGGTCGGTGCCCGACATCGGGCGGGCGAGGTGGGGCACGATCAGGCCCACGAAGGCCAGCGAGCCGCAGGCCGCGACGGCCGCGCCCGACAGCAGGGTGACCGCGGCGACGCCGACGGCGCGGGTCATGGAGATGTTCTGGCCGAGGCTCCTGGCGACGTCCTCGCCGAGGGAGAGCGCGTTCAGGCCCGGCGCGTTGACCATCGCGAGCACCAGGCCCACGAGGATGAACGGCAGCACCTGCCAGACCACGTCCGAGCCCCTGGCGGCGATCGAGCCGGCCTGCCAGAAGCGGAAGACGTCCATCGCCTGCTCGTCCAGCAGCACGATGGCCGAGGTCAGCGCGTACAGCAGGGCGCTCACGGCGGTGCCCGCCAGCGCCAGCGTGACCGGGGTCGGACCGCCCCTGCCGCCCACCATGCCCAGCGCGAACACCCCGACGCTGGCGACCAGGGCGCCCGCCAGGCCGAACCAGATGTAGGCGAGCAGGCTGGAGGCGCCGAGCAGGATGATCGAGGACACCATCGCGAAGGCCGCCCCCTGCGTGACGCCGAGCAGCCCCGGGTCGGCGAGCGGGTTGCGGGTGTGGCCCTGCATGAGCGCGCCCGCCACGCCGAGCGCGATCCCGGCGAGGACGCCGAGGGCGGTCCTGGGGATGCGTAGCGAGCGGATGACGATGTCGTTCTCGGTCCCGGTGGGGGCCGTGAGGGCGTGCCAGGCGTCGGCGACCGGCACGGACTTGGAGCCGATCGTGATGCTCAGCACGATCGTGACCAGCACGGCGGCCAGCAGGGCGAGGAGGACGGTGAGCCGCCTGTGCCGGATGCCATGGAGGCGCGGGGCCACAGCGGTCGCACTCACCCACGTCCTCCTCAGCATTTGCCCGATCACGGTGAAGTATGCCAGCTTAGGCAGGGCTAACCTAATTTAGGTTTACCTTACTTTGGGATTCGGGAAAGGGATCTTATGAGACCGTTGCGCATGCTGGCCGGTGCTCTCCTTGTGGCAGGGCTCGCGGCCTGTGGTTCTTCCGGCGCGTCCGGGGGGAGCGCGGCGGCTCCCGCCTCCGGTGCCCCGTTCAGGACCGTCAAGCACGCGATGGGCGAGACCGTGATCCCGGCCCAGCCGAAGCGGGTGGTGGCGCTCGACCAGAGCTTCGTCGACGCGGTGCTCACGCTGGAGACGCCGGTGGTGGGCTACACCACGTACCGCTCGATCGACTCCACGCTGCCGGACTATCTCGGGACCGTGGCCGCGCAGTACGGCAAGGAGGCGACCCCGGTCGGCACGCTGGAGGAGCCGAGCCTGGAGAAGATCATCGCGCTCAAGCCCGACCTGATCGTCTCCGCCAAGGTGCGGCACGAGGCCCTGTACGACAAGCTGTCCAAGATCGCGCCGACCGTCTTCAGCGAGACCACCGGGGCCATCTGGAAGGAGAACGTCCGGCTCATGGGACAGGCCCTGGGCAAGGAGCAACTCGCCGACACCAGGCTCAAGGAGTACGAGGGGCGCGCGGCGAAGATCGGCGCGGCCATCAAGGCCAAGGACGGCGAGCTGCCGACGATCTCGGTCGTGAGGTTCGCCGGCGAGCCGACGGTCCGGCTGTATGTGGAGAAGTCCTATTCGGGCCTGGTGATGAAGGACGTCGGGTTCCCGCGCCCGGAGGGCCAGCCGACCAAGGACGATGCGATCGCGGTGGACGTCAGCCAGGAGCGGATCACCGACCTGGACGCCGACCACATCTTCGTCTCGACATATCCGGATCCGTCGGCTGAGGGGCCCAAGGAGAAGTTCGTCGGCAACCCGCTCTGGGGCAAGCTCAAGGGCGACAAGCACGACGTCAACGACCTGACCTGGATGAGCGCGGTCGGCATCCAGGGGGCGCACGCCATCCTGGACGACGTGGCCAAGCTCTTCGAGGTGGACCCGGTCAAGGCCTGAGCCCCGCTCAGTCCGGCAGGAACGCGCGGAGCTCGTCCAGGTGGGGTTCGACGTCGAGGCCCTGGTCGGCGAGCCACTGCGGGTTGCCGTACGTGCCCCGGTAGCGGTCGCCGCTGTCGCAGACCAGGGTGACGATGCTGCCCTGCTCGCCCGCCGAGCGCATCTCCTGGATGAGGTCCACGCAGGCCGCCATGTTCGTGCCCGTGGAGCCGCCGACGTCAAGGCCGGTGACCTCGCGCGTCCAGTGCATGGCGGCGATCGAGCGGGCGTCGGGGACGGCGATCATGCGGTCGATGACCGTCGGCTGGAACGAGGGCTCCACGCGCGGGCGGCCGATGCCCTCGATGCGGGAGCCCCGCGCGGTGACCGCGGTGTCGCCGGAGACCCAGCTCGGGTAGAAGGCCGAGCCCTCCGGGTCGACGACGGCCAGGCGGGTGGGGTGGCGGCGGTAGCGGATGTAGCGGCCGATGGTCGACGACGTGCCGCCGGTGCCGGCGCCCACCACGATCCAGGAGGGCTGCGGATGGGGCTCCATGGACATCTGGGAATAGATGGACTCGGCGATGTTGTTGTTGCCGCGCCAGTCGGTGGCCCGCTCCGCGTAGGTGAACTGGTCCATGAAATGGCCGCCGGTCTCGGCGGCCAGACGGTGAGATTCCTCATAGATCGCGCCGGGGTCGGTCACCAGGTGACACTTCCCGCCGTAGAACTCGATGAGGTGACACTTCTCCGGCGACGTGGACGCGGGCATGACCGCGATGAACGGCAGGCCCAGCAGCCGGGCGAAGTACGCCTCGCTCACGGCCGTGGACCCGCTCGACGCCTCGACGATCGTCGTGGAGGGCCCGATCCAGCCGTTCGCCAGCCCGTACAGGAACAAGGAACGAGCAAGTCGATGTTTGAGTGAACCCGTCGGGTGTACCGATTCGTCTTTCAAGTAGAGGTTTACACCCCAGTGCGAGGGCAGCGGAAAGACGTGCAGATGTGTGTCGCAGCTACGGTTGGCATCGGCCTCGACCTTGCGTATGGCGTCTGCCACCCAGTGGCGCGAAGCAAGGTCGTGACGGTCCACAAAACTCATGCCCATACGCTATCCCATGTGACTCTTGCCACTATTACTGCAAAATTGGGTGGGTAGTGTTATGATACTGAGACTTGTCCGGCCGTGGACGTGACCACACACGCCGCGAGCAGATGGACGAAACCCCCCTCTGACCAAGGCGGAGACTCTAACGCGTCCCTTACCTGGGACTTGCCATGATGGAAACCGCCCGCAGGCGGCTTGTGCCGAAACGGGGGATAGCGCAAGGGGGAATGAATTGATCACTATGACCGATGAGCAGCGTCAGGACTGGTTCGAGCGCGATGTCGTGCCCGTGACGTCGCAGCTGTTCGCCTCCGCCATGCGCCTGACCCGCAACGCCGCTGACGCGGAAGACCTGGTGCAGGAGACGGTGGCCAAGGCGTACACCTCGTACCACCAGTTCCGGGAGGGCACCAACCTCAAGGCGTGGCTGCACCGGATCCTCACCAACAACTTCATCAACGACTATCGCAAGAAGCAGCGTTCGCCCAAGTTGTCGGCCGCCGAGGACATCGAGGACTGGCAGCTGCACGCCGCCGAGTCGCACAGCTCGACCGGCCTGCGCTCGGCCGAGACCGAGGCACTCGACCGGCTGCCCGACAGCGTCGTGATGAACGCCCTGCGTTCGCTGCCCGAGGATTTCCGCGTGGCCGTCTACCTGGCCGACGTGGAGGGATTCGCGTACAAGGAGATCGCCGACCGCATGGGCACCCCCATCGGCACCGTGATGTCCCGCCTCCACCGGGGCCGCCGCCAGCTGCGCGGCATGCTCGAGGAGTACGCCCGCGAGGAAGGCGCCGTACGGCTCCCCGCCCAGCGCGCCGCGTGAAGACAGACCCCTACGACCCCATCATGAGATGAAGGCGGACGCGTAACACGCCGCCTTCATTGCGCAGCTCCACGAGATCGCAGAGCTGCCGGCTGATCCAGAGCCCGTATCCCCGAGGGGATTCGGGCTCAGGTGGTATGTAGCCGGGTAACGGGTCGTCCAGGGCGCCGCCCGGGTCGGCGATCTCGCAGACCAGCTCCCCCTCGCTCACCCACATCGTGATCATGCCGTGCCCGGCGCCGTGCTCGATGCTGTTCGCGGCGATCTCGGACACGCTGATCACGAGCGAGGTGATCAGGTTGCGGTCCATGCCGGCCGCTCTGGCGTAGTCGCCGACGCTCTGGCGCAGCCGCTTCAGCTCGCGGGCGGTAAAGGGGATGCTCTCGGCGCCGTCGGGCGGCGCGGGCAGGGGCGCGCGGTCGCCGTTCAGGACCAGCTCGTGGGGCTCGACGAAGTGGGGGCTGGCCGCCTCGCCGTCCGCGCCCAGCAGGAACGGGTGGCTGACCGGGCCGAAGTCGAGCGCTCTCTCGGGGGCGCGGCGCACGTCGTACAGGCACAACATGATCGCCGCCGCCGGGCGGAGCGCGGCGTTGACCACCGACTCGTAGCGGATCAGCTCCCTGATGTCGCGCTCGCTCCTGCCCTCCCAGTCGGGCTCGCCGATGACGAGGGTGCGGCGGTCGCGGGTGTACTCGTGATAGGCGGCCAGCGTGCGGTACGGGTGGCCGTACCAGCCGGTCGAGACCCGGCTGTCGATGCGCCCGGCGTCGCGGCCGAGGGCCTCGTGCAGCAGGGCGAGCTTGTCCGCGCACGTGATCACCAGCACGTGCCTGCCCTCGTCGAGGGCGGAGCGCACGCGCGGTGTGGCGAGCCTCACAAAGGTCTCGTCCGAGTCGTGCGGCACCGCGATGTGCCGCAGCGACTCGCCGTCGGAACGTGCCCGGTCAGGGCGCACGGGCGAAACGTAGCAAGCGCTAGAGGTGCTGCGCAACGGCTATCAACGCCACCGCCCCGAGCGCGCAGGCCACACCGGCCACCTGGATGGCCCGCAGCCGCTCTCCGAGCACCTGTCTGGCCAGCAGCAGGGTGCTCGCGGGGTACAGCGACACCAGCACGGCGACCAGGCTGAGCAGGCCGTCCTGCTGGGCCAGCAGGTAGAGCACGTTGGCCGCCATGTCGAGCACGCCCGCCGCCACGATGATGTGCAGGGAGCCCGGGCCGGGCTTGAGCGCGCGCCGCGTGACCAGGGCCAGCAGCGCCACCGTCGTGATCGACGACACTCTGGCGCCGACCAGCGGCCACAGCCCCGCATTGTCCGGCGCCATGGCGAGCAGGATGAAGAAGCCGCCGAACCCGGCCCCGGCCGCCAGCGCGGTCAGCACCGAGGCGAGGGAGCCCCGCCCGTCGGTGGACCTGTCCTGGCTGATCAGCAGCACCGCGCAGAGCGCCAGCGCCACGCCCACCAGCGCCCAGAACGCGGGCCGCTCGCCCGTCGCCAGCCCGAACACCACGGGCAGCGCCGCCGAGGTCACCGCGGTCGTCGGGGCGACCACCGACATGACCCCCGTGGCCAGCGCCCGGTAGAACAGCACCAGCCCGGCCGCGCCCGACAGGCCCGCCGCCAGGCCCCACGACAGGGCGGCGGCGCCGGCCGTGCCGGGCAGCACCGGCAGCAGGGCGAGGATCAGGAGCAGGCCCGCGATCTGCGACAGCATGACGACCGACAGCACCTGGGATCGGCGGGTGGCCAGGCCGCCGAAGAAGTCGGCCGTGCCGTAGACCACCGCACAGGCGGTCGCCAGGATCACCGTCACCGGTATTCCCCCTTTGGTTCAACAGGTTGCACTGCCAGTACAACACATAGAGTACATTCCACTGCAAATCGAATTCACTAGACTGCACTGCGTGGAAGATCCAGACCTGATCAACCAGGCCATCGCCAACAACGTCCGGGCCCAGCGGGCGCACCGGGGGCTGACGCTGGACGCCCTCGCCGCCAGGTCGGGGGTGAGCAGGGGGATGCTGGTCCAGGTGGAGCAGGGCAGGACGAACCCGAGCGTCTCCACCCTCACCCGGATCGCCTCCGCCCTGGGCGTCACCGTGGCCCGGCTCGTCGAGGTCGCCGACGTGCCGACCGTGCGGATCGTGAGCAAGGCCGACGTGGTCACGTTCGACCAGGGGGACGTGCGGGCCCGGCTGCTGGTCGGCGCCGACGTGCCGATGATCCTGGAGCTGTGGGACTGGCGGATGCCGCCCGGCGAGCACCACGACGGCGACGCCCACCCGCCGGGCACCCGCGAGATGCTGACCGTCCTGGACGGGGAGCTGACGCTCACCGTGTACGGCAAGAGTCACGTGATCGGCAAGGACGACGCGGTGCTCTTCACGGCCGACCGGCCCCACCGCTACGCCAACCAGGGGACCGAGGACCTCAGGTTCGTGATGGTCGTCGCGGAGCCGCGCGAGGCCCATGACCAATGAGCGCCGCTCCTCCTTTGCGGAACAGCGTGGAAAAGCTTGGTAACAGCCAGTAATGTTTGTGATCGGCGAGGCTCGTGTGGCAGGAGGTGTGCGATGGCGATCCGAGGTTGCCGTCGATGGCGCCCTTCCCCTGCGGCGCGCGCCGGATCATGACCGGCCTCCCTGCGGCCAGACGGGACCGTCAGAGCTTCAACAGTGGTAGTTGACGATTACTTGATGCTTTGGACGGCTGATGCCCGTTGTTGGGTACATCCCTGGTGTGGCGGAACGTGGGCAGGGGGTGGCGTGTGAGTGAGGCCCTGGCGGCGACCGAGAAGCTCCAGTCGGAGCTTCGCGCTCTGGGCGTCACCAGCGCGTACGAGATAGGGGACGGAGCGACTATCTCGATATGGATAGGCCTGGTCGTTCGGTATAGGGATGGTTTTTACCGTTGGCAGGAAGGACCGGTGAAACGTCGGCATCTGGGTACGGATCCGGTCGGATGTGCCATGCGCGTGGCGCGCCGCTTCAAGGAACTGCAGGCCGATATCCCACTCTGGTGGGACGACCTGGCCAGGGAATTGCGGGGGAAACCGGTCCAGGACTATCCATAGGCCCCCGCGCGCGGCGTTTCGGGGGGAACCATGCGCGTATGGGCTCTGCCGCTGGCCCTGCTCGCTCTGGCGATCTGCGTCACCTGCTCGGTGGCGCGCCAGCATCAGACCGAGGCGCCGATCGTGCCGTACAAGGCGGCCGTCATCGATCCGGCGGTGCTCGCCAAGCGGCTGGTGTCCATGCAGTACGGGTCCGGCTGGCCGCGCAGCCGCAAGTTCGACTGCTCGAAGCTCAAGTGCGTGGCCCTGACCTTCGACGACGGGCCCGGCGAGTACACCGGGCGGCTGCTCGACCTGCTGCGCAGACGTGACGTCAAGGCCACGTTCTTCGTCATCGGGCAGATGGTGGCGGCCGACAAGGGCGGCCGCCTCACCCGACGCATCGTCGAGGACGGCCACGAGCTCGGCAACCATTCCTGGAGCCACCCCGCCCTCGCCGGGCTCTCGCACGACGAGGTCCAACGCCAGCTCAAGCGCACCAACGACCTCGTGTTCAAGCTGACCGGGGTGCGGATGCACGTCATGCGGCCGCCGTACGGGTCGACCAACGACGCCGTCGCCGCGCAGGCGCGCAGCGAGGGGCTGGCGCAGATCCTCTGGAGCGTCGACACCCTCGACTGGCTGAACCGGGTCCCCGCGATCGTGGCCCGGCGGGCCGGCGAGGCCAAGCCCGGATCGATCGTCCTTTTGCATGACATCCACCGCACGACGGTCGAGGCCGTGCCCGCCATTCTCGACCTCCTTGACCGGAAGGGCTTCACGTACGTCACGGTTTCGGAGCTCTACGGCAAGACGCCGTCGCCGGGGCGGACCTACACCGAGCGGTGACCCGAGGTGTCGGTGCGGCGTGGCACCCTTGGGAGCATGGGTTTCAGCGGCTTCCCTGATGAGGCTTTCCTGTTCTACGAAGGGCTCGAGGCGGACAACTCGAAGACCTACTTCACGCGGCACAAGCACCTCTACGAGGAGGCGGTGCGCGAGCCGATGCTCGCGCTCACGGACGAGCTGGCCTCCGAGTTCGGGGCGGCGCAGCTCTTCCGGCCCTATCGTGATGTGCGCTTCTCCAAGGACAAGACGCCGTACAAGACCCATCAGGGCGCGTTCGTGGACCTTCAACCGGGGATCGGGCTCTACGTGGAGCTCAGCGCGGCGGGGCTCTACACGGCCGGAGGCATCTACACCCAGGCGTCCGACCAGGTGGCCCGCTACCGGGCCGCGGTGGACGAGGACCTGACCGGCAAGCCCCTGGAGTCGATCACGGGGGAGCTGGTGTCCGCCGGTTACGAGCTGGGCGGGGAGCGCCTCAAGACCAAACCTCGGGGCTTCTCGGAGGACCATCCGCGGATCGAGCTCCTGCGGCACAAGTCGCTCTACGCGGGGGTGCGCTGGGAGCCGGAGCCGTGGGTGCACACGGTGGAGGTGCGCGAGCGGGTGTCACGCACGTGGCGCGCGTACGGCTCTCTGGTCGACTGGCTCTCCACCCACGTCCGCGGCAGCGAACTCCCCCGCCGCTGACCCCGCCCACCGCGCGCGCCGGGTCGGCGGGGCGGCGGTCGGCGTAACGCCGTCGGTGCTCAGACCGCCGGGCAGGCGGTGTCCGAGCGGTGTGCGCACCTTGGCCTGGGGCGCTGGGGCGCTGGAGCGTGCGGCGTCCCACAGCCCACGAGGCGCCGGGTCGGTGGGGTGTTGTGCGGTGGTGGTCGGCGCAAGGCGGGCGGCGCGCAGTCGGCGGGGGGCGTTGGCGGGTGTTGCCGGCGACCGGGGCCGGGTTGGTCGGGTGGGGGTGTGGGGCCTGATCCCGCCGGTCAGCGGGGGGCGCTGGTGGTGATTTGGTCGCCCTTGAGGATGCGGTCGACGGTTTGACCGGCGACGGAGGTGGCGGCGGTGGTGCCGGCCGCGACGACGATGGCCAGGGTGGGCGCCGCCAGGCTGCGGATGCTGCGGAGGTTGCGCACCCGGGCCCATGGCTCGCCGGCCAGATGCATCAGGCGCCACTCCCAGTACAACCCCAGCCCGACGCAGACCACGGTCACCTGACCCACCACGATCCCCACCACCTGCGCCTTGTCGACGGCCGCAATGTCCGGCTCCACCAGGGTGGACAGGTAGCCGGACAGCTCGGTGAGCAGGGCCGCGGCGGTCAGGTGGAGGGCCTTGGTCATCGGCTGGGTGCCGCGCAGGCGCGGGTAGAAGTAGCCGAACAGGAAGCCGAAGGCCGGCAGCGTGATCAGGTAGCGCGCGTCGAAGATGAAGCCGGTCAGGTCGGCCCCGTCCGGCCACCCGTACACGATCGCGAACGGCAGGCTCAGCAGCAGGCTCACGGCGAAGGCGTGCACGCCGTTGTGCCAGGGCGTGCATGCGGCGGCCGTGGCGAAGGCGGTCTCCGGGTGCCGGCCGTGCTGCCGCAGCGCCTGCTCCAGGGCGTCCCGCCGCTCGTCGAAGTCGGTCATCGACATCTCTCCCGAGCCGATGCTGCCCCGTCCGAAGCGGTACAGCTCCTGCTCGGCCACGAGCAGCAGCCGCTTGTGCAGCGCGGCCCTGATGAGCCGGCGGTGCTCCTCCTGCGAAGCGGGCTCGGTGAGTACGGGGCGCGGCCCGGAGAGCAGCCAGCGCGCGGACGCCCAGGCGACGATGGAGGTGATCGCCAGCAGCGGCAGCGGCACGGCGATGTCCGCCAGCGTCGTGCTGCCGCCCGGCGTGATGTACAGCACCATCAGTACGGCGATCATGGTCGACTCGGCGACCGGGTTGTCGATCGCGGAGAGCTCGTCGCCGAGCCGCCGCAGCCGCAGCACCAGCATCAGGAACCCCAGCAGCAGCAACCCGAGGACCCCGCGCACGAGCGGCGTGAGCACCAGGCTGCCGATCCGGGGTTCGGGTTGCGACACCGCCAGGCTCCACGACCCCGAGTCCAGCCATTCGGTCGGCCAGCCCTGGACCAGCAGGCTCACGATCACCGCGCCGGCCACCGCGCCGCGCGTCCACCGCTTGGTGGCCACGGCGATGGCGGCGACCGGGATCATGGCCCAGCCCAGCGCCAGCACCAGCCGGATGCTGTCCGGCGGGTACACGCCGGCCAGCAGCGCCCGCAGCCACAGCGCCAGCGCGAGCAGCCCGATCGCGGCCTCCGCCGACAGCACGGCCAGCCGTACGATCACCGGCCTGACTCCCAGGTCCACGCTAAAGGCCACCGCGGACCCGGCCGCGGCCACGGCCGCCACCGCGCCTCCCGCCAGCAGCGTCTGCCCCGGCAGCTGCCCGTGCAGCCACGACCAGGCCAGCATGCCGAGCCCGACCACCACGCCCAGCCCGGTCACGACCAGCAGGTCACGGGTGTTCCACGGCGGGCTGGTGGGCAGCACCCGCCCCGCGTGCCGCAGCGCGAGCGCGGGCACCGCGACGAAGAGGATCACGTACGCGACCGCCGACCAGTCCTCGGCGAACAGCGGGATCAGCAGCGTGGGCGCCGCCATGACGAGCCCGACGAACAGCTCCCTGTTGGCCAGCCGCCCCCACCAGCCCCGCCCGAGCGAGCGCACCAGGAAGGCGACGAGCGCGATGGCGGTGAGCACGCCGAGCGCGGTGGCCCACGAGAAGTCGTCCTCCACGACCGTGTCGGCGAACCCGAACGAGTCCGGCGCCAGCGTCATGCTCACCGGGTACGCCCCGATGGTGAACTCCAGCCGCTCCTCCTGCTCCCGGTCCGGCGTGATCCCCGCCAGCCGCAGCACCGTCCACTCGCCGGGCAGCACCGCGATCGAGCGCGAAGTGACGATCAGCGGGACCGCGTTGGGCGCGGTGAAGTCGAGCTTGAGCAGTTCGTCCGCCTTGACCTGCCGCAGCAGCGTCACGGAGAACCTGGCCGTGGTCCCGGTGGGATCGGAGGTCAGGATCGGCGCCAGCCGCGTCGTAGGCGCCAGCCCGGGCCCGCCCACCTTGATCGCGCCGAACGCGGAGTCGGTGACCTGCTGAAGCGTGCCGGGGAACCCGCTGCCCTGCCGCAGCGCCTCCGTGAGCGGGTCCTTGGGCGCCATCTGGAGGCGGTGTACGACCGTCACCTTGACCTGCCGCTGGCGGGGATCGATCCGCCCCTTGGGCACCGGGGCCAGGTCGCTCTCAATCGCCCTGGTGACCGTCACCTCGGTGGTGGCCTTGCGGGCCCAGCCCACGAGGGGATCGGCGCGGGCGGCGGCCGCCACCCACGGGTTGGGCACCGCGGTGCTCTTGGGCAGCGCGGCGCCCGCCACCGGTCTGGCTGCGACGGTGCACCAAACGATCGCCCCCAACGACACCAGAGCCAGCCCGAACGCAGTTGCCATCCGGAGCTTTCCCACAAATTGGATGATTCTCCGGAATGGCGGAATGTTCTATGTCACCGGGTCACGGTGTGATTACAGCTTTTCCCCATGACCCATTTTCTTGACGGGCGGGCCCATTCATCCCCCATGGCGAAGCCGGGAGCCTTACCGGGCGTGCTTACACCGAAAAAGGGCGGCGGAAAATCTCAGGCGCGCTTGGCGCGGGCCGCGGCGCGACCGCGCGTGGCGGCGTCGAGAACCACCTTGCGAATGCGCACGTGCTCCGGAGTGATCTCCACGCACTCGTCCTCGCGGATGAACTCCAGCGCCTGCTCCAGCGACAGGACGCGCGGCGGGATCACCTTTTCCGTCTCCTCGCTGGTGGAGGAGCGCATGTTGGTGAGCTTCTTCTCCTTGGTGATGTTCACGTCCATGTCGTCGGACCGGGAGTTCTCGCCGATGATCATGCCTTCGTAGACCTCGGTCGTCGGCGAGACGAACAGCGTGCCGCGCTCCTGCAGGTTGAGCATCGCGAACGCGGTCACCGGGCCGGACCGGTCGGCCACCAGGGAGCCGTTGTTACGGGTGCGCAGCTCGCCGAACCAGGGCTCGTAGGAGTCGAACACGTGGTGCACCAGGCCGGTGCCGCGCGTCTCGGTGAGGAACTCGGTGCGGAAACCGATCAGGCCGCGCGCCGGGACCACGAACTCCATCCGGATCCAGCCGGTGCCGTGGTTGGTCATGTGCTCCATGCGGCCCTTGCGCACGGCCAGGAGCTGGGTGACCGCGCCGAGGTATTCCTCGGGGCAGTCGACCGTCAGGCGCTCGACCGGCTCGTGCACCTTGCCGTCGATGGTCTTGGTGACGACCTGCGGCTTGCCGACGGTCAGCTCGTAGCCCTCGCGGCGCATCTGCTCGACCAGGATGGCCAGCGCCAGCTCGCCGCGGCCCTGCACCTCCCAGGCGTCGGGCCGGTCGGTGGGCAGCACGCGCAGCGACACGTTGCCGACCAGCTCCTTGTCGAGGCGGTCCTTGACCATGCGGGCGGTGACCTTGGACCCCTTGACCTTGCCGACCAGGGGCGAGGTGTTGGTGCCGATGGTCATCGAGATGGCCGGCTCGTCCACCGTGATCAGCGGCAGCGGGCGCGGGTCGTCGGGGTCGGCCAGGGTCTCGCCGATCATGATGTCGGGGATGCCGGCGATGGCGATGATGTCGCCGGGGCCCGCCTCCTCGGCCGGCTTGCGCTCCAGGGCCTCGGTCATGAGCAGCTCGGTCACCTTGACGCGCTGGATCGTGCCGTCGGTACGGCACCAGGCCACCTGCTGGCCCTTGCGCATGATGCCCTGGTGGATGCGGCACAGCGCGATGCGGCCGAGGTAGGAGGAGGCGTCGAGGTTGGTGACGTGGGCCTGGAGCGGCGCGCTCGGGTCGTACGTCGGCGCGGGGATGGTCGACTTGATGATGTCGAACAGCGGCTCGAGGTCCGTCGAGTCGGGCATGCCGCCGTCCTCGGGGCGCTCCATGGAGGCCCGGCCGGCCTTGGCGGAGGCGTAGACGATCGGGAAGTCGATCTGCTCCTCCGTGGCGTCGAGGTCCATGAACAGCTCGTAGACCTCGTCCACGACGTCCTTGATGCGGGCGTCGGGGCGGTCGACCTTGTTGATGCACAGGATGACCGGCATCTTCGCGCTCAGCGCCTTGCGCAGCACGAAGCGGGTCTGCGGCAGCGGCCCCTCGGAGGCGTCGACCAGCAGCACCACGCCGTCGACCATCGACAGGCCGCGCTCGACCTCGCCGCCGAAGTCGGCGTGGCCGGGCGTGTCGATGATGTTGATGGTCATGCCGCCGTGCTTGACCGCGGTGTTCTTCGCGAGAATGGTGATGCCCTTCTCGCGCTCGAGGTCGTTGGAGTCCATGACGCGGTCGTCGACGTCCTGGTTGGCGCGGAAGGCCCCGGACTGCCAGAGCATCGCGTCGACAAGCGTGGTCTTGCCATGGTCGACGTGCGCGATGATCGCGATGTTCCGCAGGTCGTCGCGGCTGTTCAAAGGCATGATGACGTCTCGCTCTGTGTCGTGGGGGCGGCCGCGCGAAGTCGCGGCCTTATAAGTCTAGTTGATCCCCTCTGATGACAAGCGCGACGTGAGCGGATCCCTCGATGTCGAGCGGAGGCCCTACGTACATAGCCGGTTGCACAATTGTGCGCATGGCAAGCGGGGCCGGCGTCCCTAGATTGTCGGCATGACCTGGACAGAGCTGGTTATGGCCGCGGCGCCGACCCAGGGGGACCAACCGGCGGTCAGCGAAGTCAGGACCGGCGAGGTGCTGTCGTACGCCGCGTTCACCAGGCGGGTCACCCGCGCCGCGGCGGGTCTGCAGCGCCAGGGCCTGCGTTTCGGCGACGAGGTGATCGTCGACGTCCCGCTCGGCACCACGCTGCCCCTGGCGGTCCACTCCGTGGCCTGGGCGGGCGGGGTGGCGGTGCTCGCGGCCTCGGGTACGGCGCGTTTCATGATCACTCAGCGCCGCTACGACCCCGCCGCGGTGAAGGTCGACCGGGTCTTCTCCTTCCAGTCCGTGCCGGGGACGAAGCCGTTCACCGCGCTGATCGGCGATCGCGCCCTCGAGTACGGCCCGCTGGCCGGGCCCGCGCTCACCGTCGACGGCGGGCGCGTGTTCGATCACCACACGCTGGCGGCCGACCTGCGCAGGCTGGCCGGCCGGCTGGTGATCGGCAAGGAGGACGTGGTGATCAGCGCGGTGAGCGAGCCGTTCCGGGGCCTGCGGGTGATCGATCTGGCGATGACGGTGGGCGCGCACGTCGTCATCGCCCACGAGCCGAGCCTGGTGGGCTGCCGCGTGCTGGCCCAGGAGCGCCGGGCCACCATGGTCGTCGCTCCATATGACCTGGCCAGACGGCTGCTCGGCGACCCCGTTCTGCGTGTCGTCGACGAAAGGGCGATCGTGAGCTCGCTTGGGCTGTGAAAAGTGCGACACTGTGGGAGAGTGTGATCCTTCAGCGACGCAGGGTGACCACATGCCAGAGCCCCCCAGGCACAATCTTCCGGCGGAGCCCAACCGGTTCGTTGGTCGCGAGCGCGATCTCGACGAGCTGCGCGGGCTGTTCCGCGAGACGCGCGTGGTCACGTTGTGCGGGGTGGGCGGGATCGGCAAGACCCGGCTGGCCCTGCGGGTGGCGGCCGGGCTGGTGTCCGCGTACCCCGACGGCGTCTGGCTGGTCGAGCTGGCCAGACTGCGCCACCCCGAGCTGGTCGACCAGGAGATCGGCCAGGTGCTCGGCGTGCGGGAGGAGGCGGGCCGCCCGGTGTTCGGCACCGTCCTCGACCGCTTGCGCGACCTGCACTGCCTGCTGCTGCTCGACAACTGCGAGCATCTCATCGACAGGTGCGCCGAGGTCGCCGCGGCGCTGATCGCGGCCTGCCCGCGCCTGAGCGTCCTGGCCACCAGCAGGGAGCCGCTGCGCATCGCCGGCGAGCTGATCTGGCGCGTCCCGCCGCTCGACCTCCCCGACGAGGGCGCTCCCGGGCAGGCCACTCCCCAGGCCGAGCCGGTGCGGCGCGGCCCCGAAGGCGAGGCCGCTCCCGAGGCAGGGCCCGGCCGGGGTGGCCCCCAGGCGGGGCCCGGGCGGGGAACCCCCGACGCTGAGCCCAGGCGGGGTGACCCCGAGGTCGAGGTCGGGCGGGATGGCCCCCACGCTGAGCCCGGGCGGGGTGACCCCGACGCCGAGGTCGGGCAAAGCGGCCCCGACGCCGGGCCCGGGCGGGGCGGCCCCGAGGCCGAGGCCGTGCAGAGGCGCCCTGAGGGCGAGGCCGTGCAGAGGCGCCCTGAGGGCGAGGCCGTGCAGAGGCGCCCTCAGGCCGAGGCCGTGCAGCTCTTCCTGGACCGGGCGACGGCGGCCGGCACCAGGCTGGGCCCCGGCAGCCTGCCCGACGTCGTGCGGCTGTGCCGGGCGCTCGACGGGCTGCCGCTGGCGCTGGAGCTGGCCGCGGCCCGCACGAGCCTGCTCAGCCCCGGCCAGATCGCCGACCGCATCGACGACCGGTTCTCGCTGCTCACCACCGGCGGCCGTACCGCCCCCGCCAGGCAGCGCACGCTGCTCGCGGCCGTCGAGTGGAGCTACGACCTGCTGTCGGCGAAGGAGCAGGTGCTGCTGCGCAGGCTGTCGGTGTTCGCCGGCGACTTCGATCTCGACCTGGCCGAGCAGGTCTGCGCCGAGCGGCCCATCTCGGAGTCGGAGATCGTCGATCTGCTCGGCGGGCTGGTCGACAAGTCCCTCGTGCTGTGCGACGAGAGCCGCAGGCGCTACTGGCTGCTGGAGACCATCAAGCGGTACGCGGTCGAGTGCCTCCACCAGGCCGGCGAGCGCGAGGTCCTGCGCGAGCGCCACCTGCACGTGGTCTGCGAGCTGCAGGAGCGCCACTTCACCACCGAGATGGTCGAGCCGGGCGTGTCGTGGGCGCGCCGCCTCGAAGCGCTGACCATGAGCAAGAGCCTCGTCGACGACCAGCGGATGGCACTCGACTGGTCCGTGGAGTCCGGCAACGTGCCGCTGGGCCTGCGCCTCTGCGCCGCCAGCAGCGGGCTGCTGCCGCTCTGCGGAAACCTGACGGAGATCGTCACCTGGATCGAGCGGCTGCTGTCGCTCGATCTGACCCAGGTGCCCGGCGAGCAGATCGCGCAGGCCAGGGGCTATCTCGCCTACGGCCTGGAGGCCAGGGACGAGCTGAGCCGCTCCCTGGCGCTGGCTGAGGAGAGCCTGGCCGGGCTCACCACGGACAACACCTTCGCGCGCTGCGTCATCCACAGCCTCATCGTCGTCGTGCTGCTGCGCATGGGCAGGCCCGAGGACGCGGTGCACCACGCGGAGGAGGGCCTGGCCCTGGCCCTGCGGTCGGGTGACGCGTGGAACCAGGCGGCGGGGCTGGCCGGGCTGTCGGCCGTGGCGCTGACCCGCGGGCGGCTGCGCGAGGCGCAGCGGCACGGCGAGGAGGCGCTCGCCCGCGCCCGCGAGCACGGCCACCGGTGGATCATGGCCAGGACCGCCACCCAGCTCGGCGCGGTGGCCGAGTTCCGCGGCGACCTGGTGACCGCCAAGTCCCACTACGAGATGGTCGTCCCGTGGCTGCGCGAGCTGGGCAGCGACCTCGACCTGTCGCGCGCCCTGGCCAGGGTCGGCAGGGTGACGGCGATGCTGCACGAGTTCGCCGCCGCGCGGGGCTGGCTGGCCGCCAGCCTCGCCCTGGGCCGGGAGACCGGGCAACGCCACGGGGTGGCCCTGTGCCTGATCGGGCTGTCGGTGCTGGCGGAGCGCGAGGGCGACCTGGAGGGCGCCGTGCTGGCCGCGGGCGCGGCGGCCAGGCTGCGCGAGTCGATCGGGCAGCAGTCGCCCACGATCAGGATCGAGGAGCTGCTCGGCCGGGCCCGCACCAAGCTGGGCGACGGCCGCACCACCTCGCTCTGGTCGCGGGGCCGGGCCATGAGCCCCGACGATGCCGCCCGCCACGTGCTGGAGGGCGAGCGCATCGCGCAGAAGGCGCCGGTGGCGACCGAGCCGGTCAGACACTCGCTGCTGACGGCCCGCGAGCTGGAGGTCGCCGGTCTGCTCACCCGGGGGCTGTCCAACCGCGCCATCGCGACGGAGCTGGTGATCAGCCCCGCCACGGTCGCCCGGCACATCGCCAACATCATGGAGAAGCTGGGCTACACGTCGCGGGCCCAGATCGCGGTCTGGGCCGCCGAGCAGCCGATCGTCGCACGGTGACCACAGTTCTGCATAGGGATCTGCATATTCCGCCCCATGTATGCATGAGGGGCCCTCCCTACCGTGGGCCACATGGATGAGCGCATCGTCATGGTGGACTCGGGCACCGGCCTGAGACTCACCGAGGAGCAGCTGGACGAGAGGTCCGCGGTCGCGGCCCTCCAGCTGCGGCGCCGAGGTGTGCGCGCGGGTGACGCCGTGCTCATCTGCCTGCCCGTGGGTGCCGACCTGCTGGTGGCGGCCGACGCGGTGATCGCCGCGGGGGGCGTCGCCTGGCCGCTGCCGTGCGACCTCGACGCGGGCGCCTTCAGGGACCGGATCCACGCGAGCGGCGCCCGCGTGATGATCTCCGACGTGCAGCGGGCGCTCGACGCCGCGGACGAATCACGCGTACGGATCGTGATGAGCGTCGCCGACATCGGCGCCCTGCATTCATATCCAACCAGTCGCGAACTCTGCACGGAAAGTGATCCCATCAGCCCCTGAAGCAGGGGAGACTTGGCATCGGATGTGATCCTCCCGCGACCACCTGGGCCCCACATGATCGCGCAAGTCCCGCACAATCTCCCCGCCGAGCCCAACCGCTTCGTCGGGCGCGTCCGCGACGTGGCCGAGCTGGCGGTGCTCGTCCACGAAGAACGCGTGGTCACGCTCAGCGGCGTGGGCGGCATCGGCAAGACCCGGCTCGGCCTGCGCGTGGCGGCGCACGAGCTGAGCCGCTTCCCCGACGGCGTGTGGCTGGTCGAGCTGGCCCGCATCGGCAACCCCGAGCTGATCGTCAACGAGATGGCCGAGGTGCTCGGCGTACGCGACGAGGTGCCCGGGCGGCTGCTGGACGGCCTGCGCACGCGCCTGCGCGCGGCCAGGGCGCTGATCGTGCTGGACAACTGCGAGCACCTGGTCGAGCGCTGCGCCGAGCTGGTGGCCGGCCTGAGCGCCGAGTGCCCCGAGCTGCGGTTCCTGCTCACCAGCCGCGAGCCGCTGCGCATCCCGGGAGAGCTGGTCTGGCGGGTGCCGCCGCTGGAGCTGCCCGACGAGCGGCATCCCGAGGCCGAGTCCGTGCTGCTGTTCGTCGAGCGGGCGCTCGCGGCGGGCGCGAGCGGGGTGGCGGGCGTCATGGACGACGTCGTACGCCTGTGCCGCGCGCTCGACGGCCTGCCGCTCGCGCTGGAGCTGGCGGCGGCCCGTACGAGCCGGCTGAGCCCCGGGCACATCGCCGACCGCCTGGCCGGTCGCGACGGCGAGCGCTTCGGCCGGCCGGCCACCGGCGATCGCACGGCTCCCGCGAGGCAGCGCACGCTCCTGGCCATCGTCGAGTGGAGCCACGAGCTCCTCCCGCCCAAGGAACGGGTGCTGCTCCGCCGGCTGTCGGTGTTCGCCGGGCCGTTCGACGTCGAGCTGGCCGAGCGGATCTGCGCCGACGGCGGCATCCTGCGCAGGCCCGAGCTGGCCGGCCTGCTCGCCGGCCTGGCCGGGAAGTCGCTGGTGCGCCGCCACGCCCCCGGCCGCTACCGCCTGCTGGAGACCATCAAGCAGTACGCCGCCGAGCGCCTGGACGAGGCCGGCGAGGCCGCGCGCCTGCGCGACAGGCACCTGAAGGCGATCTGCGAGGAGATGGAGCACTGCCACGAGTCGGGTTCGCTCGACCGCAGGACTCCGTGGGAAGGGCGCTTCGCCCACTTCACCAGGGGACGCGCCCTCCTCGACGACTCCAGGAACGCGGTCGACTGGGCGGTGGAGTCGCAAGATCCCGTACTCGGGCTGCGCCTGGCCCGCGCCGCCATGGCCGTCATGGCCGTCCGCGGCGACCTGGGCGAGAGCGTCGGCTGGCACGAGCGGCTCCTCGCGCTCGACCTGTCCGGCGTGCCCGCCGACCTGGTCGCGGTGGCCAGGAGCGGGCTGGCGTACGGGCTGGAGCTGGCCGACGAGCTGGGCCGGGCCGAAGAGCTGGTCGTGCGGGGGCTCGAGGAGCAGAAGCGGCACCCGTACACCCACTGGCTGGGCATCACGTACGGCGTGGCGCTGACCGTGCTCTTCCGCACCGGGCAGAGCGAGCGGGCGCGGTGTTACGCGCAGGAGCTGGAGGCGGCGGCCGGGGCCAACGACGACCTGTTCAACCTGGTCACGGCCAGGATCGCCCAGCTCAACCTGGCGCTCTTCCACGGCCGGCCGGGCGAGGCCCGGCGCTACGGCGAGGAGGCGCTCGCGCTGGCGAGGGAGGCCGGGCACCACTGGTCCCTGGCCAGGACGCTGACCCACCTGGGCGCGGTGGCCGAGGCCGCGGGCGATCTGGAGAGCGCCAGGTCACACCACGCCGCGGCGCTGCCGCTGCTGGAGGACCTGGACAACCGGATCGAGCTGGCCCGCTGCCAGGCCCAGATCGGCCGGGTTGCGGCCCAGCTGCACGACTACGCCGCGGCCCGGGGCCACATAGCCGACAGCCTGGCGCTGAGCAGGCAGACGGGCCAGCGCAGGGGGATCGTCCGCGCGCTCATGGCCGTCTCCGCCCTGGCGCGGGCGCGCGAGGACCTGGCGGGCGCGGTGCTCGCGGCCTCGGCCGCCACCGCGCTGCGCGAGTCCATCGGGCAGGTGGGCGCGTCCGGCCGGATCGAGGAGCTGCTGGCGCTCGCCCGCGCGCGGCTCGGGGCGGACGCGGTGGACCTGCTGTGGGCCACGGGGACGGGGATGCCGCCGGAGGAGGTGGCCGGGCTGGTGCTCGACGGCGACCCCGGGTCGGCCGCGCCGCCGCCGCGCGTGCCCGCCCGGGACGGGCTGACCGCGAGGGAGCGGGAGATCGCCGCCATGCTGGCCCGCGGCCTGAGCAACCGCGGCGTCGCCGAGGCACTGGTGATCAGCCAGGCCGCCGTGGCCAGGCACGTCGCCATCATCATGGAGAAGCTGGGCTTCGACTCGCGGGCGCGGATCGCGGTCTGGGCGGCCGAACACGAGGTCGACGCGGAGCGAACATAAGCTCGTCTCCATGCCGTACGCGCCCCATTTCCCCGTCATGCTCAGGACCGACGACGGGGTACGCCTCAACGCCGCCCACACCCCTTACGCACGGCTTCCCGGCGACCGAGCCCGCCTCCACGGAGTGGAGGCCATGAACACAGGGATTGTCATGGCGCACGGGTTCACGGGGTCGTGGCGGGACCGCACCGCGCGGCGCATCGTGCACGTGCTGAGCGGGTACGGCGGCGTGATCGCCTTCGACTTCCGCGGCCACGGGCGCTCCGGCGGCGAGACCACGGTGGGCGACCTGGAGATCCTCGACCTGGACGCCGCCGTCCGGCACGCCCGCGTGGCCGGCTACTCCAAGCTCGCGGTCGTGGGCTTCTCCATGGGGGCGGCGGTGGCCGTACGGCACGCGGGCCTGCGCGGCGGCGTGGACGCCGTGGTGGCGGTGAGCGGCCCGGCCCGCTGGTACTACCGCGGCACCAAGCCGATGCGGCAGGTCCACTGGGCCATCGAGCGGCCGTTCGGGCGCCTGGCGGCGAGGGTGGTCAAGCGGACGAGGATCGCCCGCGGCGAGTGGGACCCGATCCCGATGCCGCCGCACGAGGCCGCCGCGCTGATCTCGCCGACCCCGCTGCTGGTCGTGCACGGTGACGCGGACGCGTTCTTCCCGCTCGACCACGCGCACCAGCTCTACGCCGGCGCACGCGAGCCCAAGGAGCTCTGGATCGAGCCCGGGTACGGCCACGCGGAGACCGCCGCGCCCCCCGAACTCATCCGCAGAATCGGTAAGTGGATCTCCTCGAACCTTTCCTGAGTTAAACGCGTCTATCTAGGACGGAAAGAAAGAAACCACCGGGAGAAAGTCTCTGGGGAAGGAAACCGTCGACGCGGTGGACTTGGGACATACTTCCGGTAGCGGGATCTGTACCTAGCGTTGCGGGGGCGCGCTGGGTGCAACGTCCCGTGGCACGAAGACGGTGGGGGAGACGTACCAGCCGCGATCGTAGGGCCGGTCGAGGCCGCCGACGACGACCTTGGCACCCTCGTCCATGCCGATCTTGATGTAGCCCTCCACCCGGTCCTGCTGCCGCT